>CAYGTY010000085.1:0-13128 GCA_964352825.1 uncultured Anaerolineaceae bacterium | reverse complement strand
ATGAATTTATTGATACGGGACAACGCCCAATCTGTATTAACTGGCGGGAATAAAAGATATATAATAATTATTGATTCTGCTCACATGTTAATGGATTAAAAATGAATTCAGAACTCGTACCTTATTTGAAAAAAACGAATCCAGATAATCGTGAATTATGGGATTGGGGTGAAATTCAGCTTCAAGCCGATTTGTATTTGACGCAACGACTTCCACCACAAAAATTTGTCACATCTTTGCGAAGCATTATGTTAAAAGATGACCAAGTGCTAGTTGCTTATAATGACCATGAGGAACACATTCTACCCGGTGGACGGCGTGAGCGAGGTGAGACATATTTAGAAACACTCCAGCGAGAATGCTTGGAAGAAACACGTTACGACATTGACGTAATTCAACCAATCGCAGTTATACATTGCCAACATTTAACGCCTAAGCCAGAAAATCATACCTATCCATACCCTGACTTTTTCCAGATTATCTATGTTGCTAAAGCGACCACGCATCATCCCGATAGAGTTATTGAAGATGGTTATGTGACAGGTGTGGAATTTAGATCGATTGAGCTTGTTCAGAAGATGGAACTTACACCGAATCAGCATATCTTATTAAACACAGCATTGGATATTGATTCAGATTAGATGTAAAAGGCAGACGATTATTTGCCTGCCTTCACTTAGTAATTCTTAGTCATCGAGTTCGACTTTAATTTTTTCTTTGCCACTGCCTGCTGTGTCGTCATCGTCATCATCAGATGATAAATTGGATGATGCTTGACGTTCTTGTTCTGCACGAGCTTGGGCTTCGGGGTCTTCCATCTCGCTTGCTTTTTTGATTTCATCAATTGCGGCATCCACTAACACACGAAAGCCACTCGCAAATTCATTACCTGCTGCTTGGGTATGTTCTTTGAACCCAGGGGGCAAGAGGGATTCAAGGGCTTTACCTGTTTCTTCAAGCGCGCGTCGTTGATGGAATAGGAATTGTTCCAATGGGGTTTGTGGGCGTTGTGGCTCTGGATTATCTTCTAAATTTGGATTTTGCTCTTCAGACATCTTACATAACTCCTCAACTGTTTTCGTTATCTACTATACTATACGCGCCTGTTTCGGGGTAGTTGCAGGGCATTGATTTTGTTTACATTCTAATTACAAATCTACATAAATATACCCAGAAAATGACTGATAATGCAACGTATGGTCGTTTGTTTCTAATGTGAGCAATTCATGAAAAAATGTGTGAGAGGAGTTTTGGGTAGATGTGAATTGCCACCTACCCAAGATAATCATTTAATCATCCTCAGCCAATTGCTGAATCACGGCGAGGTCTTTTTGTAGATTCCGCGCCCGCCACCAAATACTAAATAGCAAGATGCCGAGTGTGCCTAATGAAACAGCTAAACCCAATGCAAGGTAGTTGCCATTATTGGGTGTGACAAAGAAACCGAGCAGGGTTGTATTATAGGCGTTGGCAAGCTCTGGTAAGTTGTCGATTTCACCATCGGCTACAGCAATATAACTGTCATTACCAAATACCCAACCTAATGTGGAGACACTATCGGCTGTTTGCATGACCCATTCACCACTGGGTAAGGTTATTGTTTCGGGGTTACTGAGGTCATCAGCAGAAGTTGACGTAAATGTTTCGACTGCGATGGCTAATTCTGGTGTTGCATCGGCTTGGTCAGCATCGGCATGAGCAATGGTCGCCATGATAATCTCAACATCAGGGTTGCTCTCAATGAAGCTAATCACATAACTGCGCCCATCAGCTTGACGTGACATTGCAGAGGCGGTTGTCTCATCATCGATTTGATAGACCAAGACTGCCCATGTACCATCCGAAAGGTTAACTTTTTCACTATAAATCGGGTCAGGTAATTCGCTATCAAAGAAGGCTTTTAAGTCTTGTTCTGCACCTGAAATCGAATCGGGATTATCAACAACATGTGTCCGAATCGTTGTTTGTGTATCCGCTAGATAAAACTGTGCAATATCTTCGGTGCTTTGGTCTTCCCAATCTTCAAGCATCGGCACATTAAAGGCATAAGATTGGAAATAGGGGATAACAGGCAATTCTTCTTCGTCATCTTGTGCCATGACCCCAAATACGCTGATGATTGTCCAGAGTAGGGCTAGTATATATCGTGTGTGAATCATAATTTTCCTACTCGCTTAGGAGTTGAATTTTAAGTCGATTAATAGTTTCCATATGATTTTCCAGACGGAAGCGATGCCACATAAAGGTAAGTGGCAAAATAGTGAGCCATAAGATGAGGCTCGGAATAAGAGCGATGACAACACCACTAGTTGCTTCAAACGCACCTTGTGCATTTTGAGGGCTTGCGCCGACAATCACAGGGTGGATGGTTTCTGGCACAATACGGATGATAAACAAGGTCGTCAGCACACTCACAAAAGCGAAGATTCCATAAACAGACATAAAACCACGTTTACGGGTTGGGTCTTCGATGCCTGCACGCAACATCAAATAAGCTGAATAGGTCAGTACCATAATGGCTGCGGAGGTCAGGCGTGGATCCCATGTCCACCATGTGTTCCAAATCGGACGCGCCCAAATTGAGCCTGTCGCCAGGTTAATGATTGAAAAAGCTAAGCCGACTTCAACTCCTGCAACGGCAATTTTGTCCCATGTATCACTGCGTTTCCATAAATACATAATGCCACCGATGACGGTTGCGCCAAAGGCTGTGAATGCACCAAAGAAAGAGGGCATATGAATATAAAAGATACGCTGAATTTCCCCTTGTTCGATGTCTGTCCCTGCTACAAATAAACCCAAAAAGAGGGTTAAAGCGAAACCCAGTGCTGTTACAACTGTCAGTATTTTGAGTAATATCGGCATTGGTTTTTGTTCAACTTGTTGCTCAATTGGCATTGTTTTTGCTTTTGCTACCATATTAACTACCTTTGAAACTTATAGACTTCAACTAAAGGTTAACAGTTTTGAATTTATATGATTAGTGATAATTGTCATGCATATATTATTCTTCTACCACAAATCCATATAAGAAAAAACATAAGACAAGATAAATAATACTAATGCCACCCAGCAATTGCACCCACACCATCCAATCGGACTGTGGAGCATCGCCTAAAATTCCTGTGGTTGCACGGACGGCTGTCAACAAAAAGGGCAACACAACAGGTAACATCGCAATGGGCAAAAGGGCTTCACGGGCGCGTGTCTGTACAGTCATTGTTGCGAGTAATGTCCCAATTGTCGAGAATCCGAAAATCCCAATTATCGTCGTCAGGATAACCCATCCATCTAACATGGTTTTATTATAGAGAATGGTCATCACAGGTAACATAACTAAGCCAACAATTAGCGTGAAAAGGTAATTGCCAGTCAACTTGCCGATAAAAATGGCAGACCGAGAAACAGGCGCAAGTAACATTGCATCAATATTGCCGTGGTCACGTTCCATCGCCATACTGCGATTAAAGCCGAGAATACTGGCAAATATCAAGGTCACCCACAACACACCACTGACGGCTTCTTCACGGGCAACACGGTCTAGCTCTAATGCAAAGCTGAAGATGAGGATACTTAAAAAGGCGAATAACACCATCGCACTAATCAATTCGCGTGAGCGGACTTCGGAACGGAGATCTTTAGTGATAATCGCAAATACGGTTGTCAAGAAAGGTGTTTTCATCGTGTACTAGCGACTCCCGTGGACTCTGTATAAATTGTTGATAGCTCTGTTGCTGACATGCCGACAATAAGACTATCATAAGCCACTTTCCCACGCGACAGAATTACAGCACGATTTGCTAATGTTGGGACACGCCCGAGTTGGTGGGTTGTCATGACAATTGTGCGATTATGAGTATGTGCATTTTTGAGTAACTCATCCAGCATATCACCTGCGTCTTGGTCTAAGCCTGTATAAGGTTCATCAAAGAACAAAACATCAGGCTCATGAATTAAAGCACGGGCAATACTGAGGCGTTGTTGCATCCCACGAGAAAATGTCCGTACAAGACTATCCGCACGTTTATGTAAACCCACTTGTCGCAATAAAACTTTGATACGTTCCTCACGTTGGTCGGCATTCATATTATAGAGCTTTGCAAAAAAGTTCAGGTTTTCATAGGCTGTTAGATTTTCATAGAGCAATGCTTTATGGCTAACCATACCAATCTGTGAGCGTACCGCCATGCCTTCTGCTGGCATTTCCCATCCACCAATACGAATCATCCCCGTTGTTGGCTTACTCAGTCCACTCATGAGACGTAAAAGCGTAGACTTTCCACTCCCATTTGGACCGAGTAGTGCTACAAATTCGCCTCGCGCAATCGACAAATTGAGCGATTTGAGAACAGGTAGCAAGCCATAAATTTTGGTTAAACTCTCAATTTCGATAATAGCAGACGAGTCACTCATTGCTTAGTTAGCCTCGGTTGATGGATTGTCTTGCATCAATTTGGATAATTTGGCTTTAAGCTCTTGCCGTTGTTTTTGATATACATCATGATTGATTTGCCCGTGTTCGTGCATCCCATCAAGTTCGGCAATTTGTTGAATCAGCTTATCGACATCTTGTGATGTTTTATCGCCACGATTGCTCACAATGATGACCCCAATAACCGCCAATACAATAATCACCACAGCACCTAATAAAATTGGGAACAGGGTATCACTGGTAACAACTGCTTCATCTTGACTGGTGGTTGCAAATGGATTTCCGACGACTTCAAATATCAGAGTTGGGTCAGTCTCCATTGTGACTATGCCTGCATAGACCTGCAATGTGTCGGATATATTTGCGTCTGTATCAATTGCATATCCCTCTGTGGCAATATTTAACTTTTTCGGCATCGTGATTCGGATGTCAGCATCAATCGCATTGGTGAAGGGTTGGTCGATAATTGCACCATCTGTATAAGGGACAAAGTATTCAACAATGACCTCATGCTCGTCACCGGGGATAATAGGGTAGGTATCAATCACAGAATCGGGAATATTTTCAACATCTGTGATTACCAGATAACGCCCATTACCTTCGTCACTGGTGATGATTGCCCCCACTGGGAATTGAATCAAGAGGGTTGCTTCGCGTCCATCACCAATCTCGCGACCTGTAGTATACATGCGGTCAGAGCTATTACTGTATTGTATGAGCTGTGTAATGCGTACCCCTGTCCCCATCTCTGGCACGTTAATGGGGTCAATAAACATATCAATTGCTGAAATGCTAATCACAAACGGGTCGTCGGTTAGGTCATAGATAGTGATGGGTTGGTCATATTCTATATCTGGGGGATGCCCTTCACGTATTGTACTCGTATAGAGTCGGTCACGATAAACTGCACCTACATGGTAATTATAGGCTGTGGTGAGTGGAATATCTTCAAAGGTGTAGCTATTATCTGGATTGATTGTTGTTTCTGCGTATGTAAAGTTGTCTTGAGCATTACCATATTGCATCTGAATCACAGTATCAGCAGGGATTTCGCTACCCTCTGTGCCATGTTCGACTGTTCCAGTAAAGCTACCGCGTGTTACATCGGTTGACTCACTAGCAGAAATAAGGTCAGGGACACTGGCGATACTCTCTGGATTTTTGACGGATAAAGATCGTGCATAAGCAACAACCGCGTAAATCTCATCACGAGCTAGTGTATTGCCGAAATCGTCACGGTCAACCGCATTACCGAAGCTTGCATCACTAATTTTGACAGCTTCCTCAAGATTAATCAGATTATTGACACTATCACAATCGCCACACTTATCTGCCCAGACTTGCTCGCCATAGCTGACGGTGTCACTTTCATACGCCAATGTATAAGCATAATAGGCGACATCCCAGCGTTCTTTGGCTGTGAGTGCGTTCTTCCATGGTGGCATCAGATTTTCGATACGTCCATTGGTAATCGTGTTATACCAATCGAGTGGCGTATCCAAGCTGGTTAATTCAATATCAGTCATATCAGGGGGTTGTGGAATACTGCCTTCTAGGACAAGTTGACCCTGACCGTTACCTGCTTCACCATGACAATCCGTACAGCGAGTGGCAAATATCTGTGCGCCGTTTTTGATGTCGGGTTGTTCTTGTGGGAATAGAGGTTCGGCTTCTTCGACTTGTGCGAGTGGTGGCGCTTGCGGAATCGTCGCAACGATTTCTGGCTCACTACCTAAGCCTGTACAAGCCGATAGGACTAAACTGAGCAGGACGGTGATAAAAAGGAATTTGTTTCTAAGTATCATGTTATTGTATTTTCTGTTGGTTGCAGTTCATGGTAATTGGGTTCATCGCCTTCACGATAAGCACGAATCGCTTCTTCAATTGCGCTATCAACATCGCTCGCATCTTGATGTTGGCTATCCACTAAGCTATGTTGGCTATCCAATTGTTCACGGACACGCAGTAAACGTATCCCACGATGTACCCAGACTTCACGCTCTTCGCTATAGTCTGCTTCGTTAATTTTCTCCGTTGTATAATCCTCATCGAGGTCACGAATGTTGGTTAACACACGCTCGTAATAGGCTTGGATACGGTCATATTGTTGGCTCAAAGAGCTATTTGAACCATCTTTCTTTGGTTTTCGTACGATGGGGTAGACGACAATTAATGCCGTGATAAATACTAAGATGAGTGATACTAGCAGTCCGACTATACTCATGATTGCTCCGCTAATAAAGTTTCGATTGACCCACTGAGGCTGTCATATTTCACTGTTCCGATGACAAACTGATGGACATTACCTTGTTTATCAATCAAGAAGTTTTCAGGTGCGCCTTGAATATGATATAGATTGGCGACAATTTCACCTCGATCTTCACCATTTGGATAAGTGATGCCAAACTCATCAACAAATTCTTCTGCCTTTGCCCGTGAGCTTTCCAGCCAATTGACACCGATAATCAAGAAACCCTCATCTTTATAATCTTCATAAAGGGCTTGTAATTCTGGGGCTTCTTCACGGCAAGGACCACACCAACTGCCCCAAAAATTAATTAAAACAACTTGCCCCCGATAATCGGATAAGCGAAAGTCTGAGCCATCAAATAATTCAAGATAAAAGTCGGGTGCAATACCGCTCGTGGGTTGGGTCATATTCTGGCGTGAAAGTTGTAAGCCTAAAACTAGGGCAACAGCCAAGACACCAACAATAAGGACAATTGACCCCATGCTGAGACCTTTTTTGCCTCCATCCTCGTTATCATCGTCGGGCTTTGGTGTTTGTAAAAATTCCAGATTGTCGATTTCTGTCATTTATTTTCCAATGTATGTTATTAAGTTTATCGACGTGCTAATAAATCACGTTCCAGTTGTTGACGGTAATCGTCATCACTTTTTGCATCGCCAACAGGTGGTGCATCAAGGGTTTCTTTTTCTATTTTGAGCTTTTCATTTTTACCAAAACGCGTGAATGTATAGATACCTGCGAGGACGGTCAAAATAGCCGTGATAATTGGGATTACAATCGTTAATGCCCGTAATATGGGGTCTTGTGGTGTGCCAACAACATGGTCTCCAAAGCGATCAATAAAGCTATTAATGACTTGTTCTTCTGTTTGTCCTTCTGATAGCTGAACGCGAATTTCTTCTTTCCATTCGATGCAAGTAATTGTCTGACATTCATCTAATGGAATATTCTCGCAGACAGGGCAGTACATTTTTTCAGCGACGTCGTTAACGGCATTATCGGAGATAGGGTTATCTTGCGCCATTATAGGGAGAGACATCCCGATACAGATCATCAGTAATGTAAATAAAACCACCATGTATAGTAGAGGCATGTCTCTACTATAAAATTTCATTGTTGTTCTTCTCATGATGCGACCTCATCTTCGCGTTTGCGACGGGTGTGTGTGGGTGTCACCTTTGGATAAGTCGCAATGAACGTCCCGATGATTAAGACAATGCCACCCCACCACACAAGGTTAATCAGTGGATTGATATAGATGCGGAAGGTTGCACGGTCATTATTACCCCCCAAGAACAACACATAAAAGTCATTTTCTAGGGTGCTGTATGCGCCTGCAATTGACATGGGCATGTCGGGGTAATCATCAATCCGAGGACGTAACTGGGCAATCTCATTATTATTGCGAGAAAGCGTTATTTCGCCGATATTCATCATACGTCCATCGTCAGCTTGTGCGCGTGTGAAATTGTCATAGCGTATCGCATAATCATTAATCGTCACGCTATCACCGCGTTGTAAAGTGTATTGGGCTTCGGTCTGGAAAACAGTTGAGCCGATAATTCCGATGCCGATAATTGTCACACCGAGGTGGACAATATAACCACCATAGCGTCGTTGATTGCGTTGGAATAGAGCGGTAACTGCTTTAAACCAACCTTCACCAATGGATGTATGACGCGCTTTTGCACCGCGATAAATCTCATATAAAGCGACATATCCAGCTAATAGCACAACACCATAACCTGCAATTGCAATCACGGGACTTGTTCCTGTCACAATCACAAAGACAATACTCAATATCGTTAGGATAATCGGAATCGTCAGTGCATTACCGAGGCGTTTGGCAGACATAGTCCCCCATGCTGTCAGGGGTGCAATACCCATCAAAATATACATGGCAATGAAGAGTGGGATGGTATAGAACTCAAATGTATCCGCCCCAATCGTTACTTCTTTACCGAAGAATAATTCGGATGTAATTGGTAGACCGAAGCTACCCCAGAAAATCGCAATAAATAAGGCGATGAAGATAACATTATTGAGGACAAACATCGACTCACGGCTGAGGATATTGGCAAATTGGTGGTCGTCTTTTAGCTCGCCGTTAGTCCAACGCTTTAATAGCATCGCTAGGGAAATAATCGTGATAATCGCCCAGAACATTAACATCGGGAAACCGACTTCACTACGGGCGAAGCTATGGACACTTTCAATGACCCCACTACGGGTTGCAAATGTCCCAAACATCACTGCCGAGAATGTCGCAATCACCAGCACCATATTCCACACTTTGAGCATACCGCGCTTTTCTTGAATCATGACACTATGGATGAACGCTGTTCCCACCAGCCATGGTAAGAAGGCGGCATTCTCTACGGGGTCCCAGCCCCAATACCCTCCCCAACCTAAGACATCATATGCCCAACGTCCACCGAGAATCAGCCCTAAGCTCAAGAGTATCCATGAGATAAGCGACCAACGGCGTGTTGCTTTAATCCAACCTGTTGATAAATCACCAGAACCTAGAGCCGCCATCGCAAATGCAAATGGAATCGTAAAGCCAACAAAACCCAAATAGAGCATGGGTGGATGGATAATCATCCCGAAGTGACGTAGAAGAGGATTTAACCCTGTCGATGTATTCGCTAGATTTTCGGCATCGGGGGCAACTGCATTGGGTGGTATAAATGCTGATTCAACGACTTGTTGCGCTTCTGGCATATCTGGCAAAATCCACCAGCGGTCAAATGGGTTTTCTAGGAATAAGGATAAGCCGAGGAAAAATGCGAGTGTCGCCATCATATAAGCAATGGCATAAGGCATCAGCCGACGTTCACTACGCCAATTAAACCAAATCGCGCCAAATGTGAATAAGCTCATTAAGAGCGACCAGAATAGTAATGACCCACGTTGTGACCCCCATAACGCTGTGAAGCGGTAAATTGCGGGTGTTTGTGGGTCTGTTACTGACCATACATAACTAATTTGATATTGCTCTGTCATCAAGGCGATGACAAGAACACCTGTTGCTAACAACACTGCTGGAAAGGTCAAGAGTGCTGCATTCCGCCCACTGACAACCAATGAATCATTGCCACTACGGTCACCGACAACAGATGCAATAACCGCATATATAGCGAGCAAGAATGCTATAATGAGTGCTGTAAGACCAATCTCCGCTAGCATTAATTATGCTCCGGTATACTGTTTAATCCATCTGGTGAGGCTTCCTCAAAACGGCTTGGGCATTTTAGCAATAGCTCGGATGCGTTGAAAAGACCATCGGCATCAATTGCACCTGTCAGAATAGCTTGGGCTTCATGTTGGAGTAGGTCTGGCATGGCTTCATCATAAACCACAACATCCATACGGGTTGCATTAGGATCTTCTATAGCTTCATGTAATGCTGTTGCTAAGTCATCGAACTCATTTGGAATATTGACGATGGTAAAGCGGATTGTCGCATTGTCACTATCATATTCGATACTCTCACCGATAACCGCACCTGAGACACGGACAGTTTGATTAACATAGGATCCCTCGTTAACCACCTCATCGACAGTGATGAAGAAGCGCGCACCTTGCATTGTGCCTGATACCAGTAAATAGAGGACGGCAGCTAAAATCAATCCGCCACCAATCAAAAATTTGGCACTTTCTGCCGATAAACCACGTTTGGGTTTTTCAATTGTTTTGGGCTTTTCCCATGTCATCTCTGCCATGCGGTTGATGCTCCTAAATATCTAATATTCACAATGATTGTGCCGTCAGAATTGACCGTATTATACTTGATTTGTGATAGATGTCACGATGTCTAGCCATGTGCCAGTCGCATATTTTACAAATTTATTACATTATCTGATAAGTTTAGGTGAACCTTCGTTTGGATGTGTTAAATAGATACTCCAGCCTGATTCACATCGTCTATTCTATGTTGACGAATTGACTGAACTAGCACTTACCCTATGGTGTTTCAATTGGTATGTGAAGGACTGACGCTTATAAGTTTATATAGTTTGCTCCTCAATAGCTTTTCTGTTTAGATAATTGAGGAGCATGACTGTAATCGTTTTTCAAAATCCGTTATTTGAGTCTAGCTTTGAAACATAACAAATCTCTTAAAAACGGCTATTCTTCAGTTGGGTCGAGCAAGACAAGTAAGCCCATCAACCCGACATTTGCAAATAACATGGGTGCAAGCAACGGTGACCCGCGTAGGAAGCGTTCAATGATGATTGCGCCTGATGCTGTTAGGCTTGATTCTGTATGGAGTACAAAACCAATTAACCCTGTCAGGATAAGTAGAATCATCGCAACGGTATGCACTGTCAAATCACCCGTATTCGGTTTTTCGATAATGCCAAGGAATAAGCAGGTTGTAAAACCAAATAACCCTGTCGCAACGGGAATCCATACCGATGGTGATTCGAAACTAAAACGAGCGTGGTCCAGAACACTGCTCATGAGTGTGGCTAGGATGAAAATAGCAACGATGAAAAAGTAGGCGCGTGTCTTACTATATGGCATTTGAACATGTCGATTGCCTAATAATTTGAGCCGTCCACTATCCACAGGTGATTCAGCCCAAGCAGAGCTAATCCCAAGAATACTAATCAGAATGAAGAACATCGGACCGATGATAGGAGGTGCCCAAATTAAAGCACTAACAGCTTCTAATCCCGATACACTCGTATTGAGCAAAACTGTGCGATTGAGGTGGAAATAAGACCCTACAAGCCCAATAATGATACTCGATAAAAATACAAGGTTGGCTAAAATTGTGGCAGAAGAACGATTGCGAAGCGCAATCAAACCCGCAACCAGCAATAAGAATCCTGCAATGACACCAAAGATTATTGGTATCCACTCATTTGGCTTGATACCCCCCGTGATGCTATGCGCCAAATAAATATCTATGCCGATAAAAATTTGGTTGATAGCCGCCATCAACAAGAAGAGTTGATCACGGCTAAGGGGTAGGCGAACATTTTTTATTTGTGGAAATAATGTTGCTAAATGATACATATTAATCTTTGTCTTCTTCTGCTGGTTCTTCTGCTTCGATGCCAGCTTCTTCTAACAAGTCGTTGACCATTTCTTCTAGGTGTGCTTGGTCACGTAAGATTTCATATGCACCATGCCATTGAACGTAATCAGGTCCACCCATCCACGCACCGAATTTCGCTGTACGTCCCCAGTGATGCCAGAGGTCGAAATGAGTGAAATCAATTGGTTGGTCAAATGGCGCATCCGTCAATAAACCCGCTTCTTTTGCAGGTGCAATCGTATCATTACTGACTTGAACCCGACGGTTAATTTCTTCTACCAGTGCATCACCATCAGCATAGAATTCATCAATGAAGTTGGCATTGTGACATTCTGTACAGACAGATTGCATCCGAACTTGATTGTCTTGCCATGCTGGGCGACGTTCACTTTGTGGTGCAAAGAGATACCATGTCAAACGATCCCCCACATCATGGGTTGTGCTTGTTCCACCAAAACCACTTATGTGACAAGTTGCACAGGTTGGTGCAGGGAAGTCTTCTACTGTTAATGTCCCAGGTTCTGCATCCCAATTCCAATCATCCCCACCTGTGAGGTAAGCAATACCATGATAAGACTCAATATAGATTTCGTATTGTGGATGATCTGGACCAATGTGACAGTGGTTACAGGTCTCTGGCTTACGGGCTTGTTCTAGACTAAATTCATGGCGCAAGTGACATTCTTGACATTGCCCAACAGAACCATCTGGGGCAGGCGCACCAATATTATGGCAACCTTCACAAGCAAACTTTGTAATTTCTGGACCTTCAAGTTCAAATAAGGCATTCCGCATTTTATCAGGTGCGAACGATCCTTCTGGTATGGCTTCATACATTGCGAGGTGTTCTTCGCTTAAGTCCTCTGCACCCCACATCGCTACATAAGCAGGGAGAGCATGGCGACTTTGATTAAACTGAGCGACTTCGGATTGGTGACAGGTCGCACATTTAGCTGTTGTTGGCTGATTGAGAACGAATGTGCCCTCATGTTTAATACCACCGGGGTAATCTTCTTCGACCTCATGACAATCTTGGCAAGTCACATTGGCTTCTGCCATCGAACTCGCTCCATATTGTGCGATGATACCGGGTGTTGTATTTTTGTGGCAAGCAACACATTCATTATCACTATCTAATAGAACATTTCGCGATTCTTGTTCGTGTCCTGTTGATGGCACAACCGATTGCCCAACCGCAGAGATAATGAAGGCAAGTGCTGGAACGATGATTACTACTAGGATACCGAGAATTACAAGACGCGATGATGCAAATAAACCTTGTGGATTATTATTTTCTGACATAAACACTCCCCTTATTTTGTCATAATTGACTAAATCCCTTCTCATATTTTACCAATGTTTGAGTCAAATAACAAAAAAATGAGGACATACGTC
>CAYGTY010000084.1:0-25491 GCA_964352825.1 uncultured Anaerolineaceae bacterium | reverse complement strand
GACTAAACACCAGATAGAAGATTAGGATAGATTATAGATGAAGCGTCAGCGGATTATACTTGGATTAATGGCATTAATTTCCTTTGCTGTTGTTACCATCAGTACATATAATAACCTGACACAACCCTACCCAGGGCATAATGATTTTATGTCGCGTTGGGAAGGGGCGCGCTCATTTTGGGCTGAGGGCTTAAATCCCTATGGCGAGGAAGCCAGCATCAACATCCAAACAGAAATTTATGGACGACCCGCCTTAGAAGGAGAAGACCTCGGTTTATTCGCTTATCCTTTTTATACGGTGTTTATGGTATATCCCGTTGCACAGATGGATTACGCATGGGCATCAGCGATTTGGATGACCTTTTTAGAAGCCTGTTTGTTAGGTCTTTTGGCAGTTTCGTTAGGCTTATTCAAATGGCGACCCCGACCTGTGATGCTAGGTGCTTTGGTCTTGTGGACATTATTGATGTACTTTTCAGGGCGTGGTTTATTATTAGGACAATTAGGTCATGTGGTTGCCCTTTGCCAAGTCGGCGCGCTTTGGGCACTTTACAAAAATCGCGATGCGACTGCTGGAGTTTTGCTAGCATTATCCACTGTAAAACCACAAATGGGATTTTTACTTGTTCCCTTATTAATGCTCTGGGCATTGCGTGTGCAACGCTGGCGGTTTTTGGGTGGGTTTGCTATATCTTTCGGTGCATTGATGGGATTATCATTCTTGCTTGTCCCAACATGGCTGGGCGATTGGCTGACACAGGTTTCACTATATCCTAGCTATACAGAATTAGGGTCGCCTGTTTGGATTATAGCCAATTATCCTTGGTTGGGTGTCGATGAAGTCACAAACAAATGGCGTGTTTTTGGTGGCTCTGGTGATATTATCCAGTTAATTATCACAACTATTCTAGCGGTTTATATGCTGTGGACATGGTTTGATGTCTTAATCCGTCGCAAATCGGAACGCTTTCTGTGGACAGTGATGTTGACCTTGCTAATGACACATCTTATCCCACCGCGTACTGCAACACCCCATTACGTTGTATTTATCCCTGTCTTGATATTCTATCTGCGTGAGATTAACGGCTTTAGACCGACAATGAAATCAAGTTTATATAGCTATGCTATTTTGCTTGTACTGTTTGTTGTACCGTGGATTCATTTCATCACAACTGTCGTAGGTGAATTTGAACATCCAACATTACACTTGCCCATTCCAATCCTTGTATTGATTTTACTTGTGTTCACGCGTCAACGATGGTGGGAAAATGCAAACATCATTGATACAGACATATCATGATGCAGTTTCCTATTGGCGATACTAACTCTTTTAATTTACCTTAGTGATGAGCCTATATGCTGAAGATTTCGCGTAGTCATATCCTGTTTTTGATACTTGTTATCATCCTCGCATTCCTTCTAACTTATGGACTTGTCGGTAGACCTGCCTATCCTGATGCCTATTATCACTTCAATGTAGCGAATCGTCTGGTGGCGGGTGATGGGTTTGTCGATGATTATTTATGGACATACATCGGCGCACCTGATTCACTACCTGCACCCTCCAATTTATATTGGATGCCGATGACTTCGATTATTGCTAGCCTCGGTATGCGTTTATTTAATGCCCCTGAAAATTATATGGCGGCGCAGTTTTTCTTTGCATTGATGGTTGCTGGTACAGGGATAATCGCATTTCGCTTAGCCTATATGCTAGAAGGTACATCGCGTCAAGCATGGATTGCTGGATTACTCAGTGTTGTAGGGGGATTCTTTGCGGCACGCTGGGGAACGATGGATACTTTTGCGCCTTATGCCTTTATTGGTTCACTTGCACTCTTATTCATAGGTTTGGGCATTTCATCAAAAGACCGAAATTGGCGATATTGGATGCTGGCAGGAGTATTTGCTGGGCTAGGACATCTCACTCGTGCCGATGGACTATTACTTGTTTTGACTGGCTGGGCTGTGATTTTCTTTCCCACTGATTTTATATGGGGCGACCTGAGACAAATTATTGCTAAACGTCTGTTTTGGATTGTCGTATTTACTGGATTTTATCTGCTCACAATGACCCCGTGGTTTTTACGAAACTTAAGCGAAATTGGAACAATTCTACCGGTTGGCGGAACACAATCGATTTGGTTCACTGAATATAATGACCTATTCAATTATCCTCCGTCTTCTTCTCCTGATATGCTATTTGTAGACGGCTTAATTACATTTATTGAATCACGCTGGCTGGCATTGACCAATAACTTAGGGACAGTGGTTGCTGTTGAAGGAATAGTGATTTTAACCCCATTCATTCTCATTGGATTATGGAAGCGACGCAATCGACCATTACTGCGTGGAGTCTGGATATTCGCACTTGGAATCCACCTTGCAATGACCTTTGTTTTCCCATTCCCTGGGTATCGTGGAGGTTTATTTCATGCGGTATCAGCCCTAGTCCCATTTTGGATGATACTTGCGATACTTGGTTTGGATGATGTGATTGATTGGATTGCCAAACGTCGTCGCTCTTGGAATCCGCGAACTGCCAAGCCAATTTTTTCGATCATGTTCTTTTTGATATGTTGTGTAATCACGATTACGGTTGCGTTGCCGTCGCGTGTGAATAGCAACAGCGGTTTAGGGCGTGTTTATGCTGGTATACAAGACCTTGTTCCGTTGTCTGCGCGTGTCATGATAAATGACCCTGCTCAACTCTATTATGCGCTGGGGATGGGTGGGGTAACTTTACCGAATGAATCAATTGATATTGTGCCTGTGATTGCTGAACAATATGACATTGATTATCTGCTATTGGAGTTTGTGCAAGATGATGGGTCTATACTTGCTGCACCTCTGAAGTTCCAGTTTGATGCGGATAACCCACCTGACTTCCTCGACCCTATCCCATTCCCAAATCGGAAAGATGTAAGGCTCTATGCGATTATCACGGATTAAGTTTTCCAAAACAGATGCGTTCATCTTATTAGTTTCTCTTGCACTGGTTGCATTATACGTCCTGATTGCTGGGGGAGGGTTTCCTCTTGATGATAGTTGGATTCATCAAACCTATGCACGTAATTTAGCACTACGTGGTGAGTGGGCGTTTGTACCCAATGAACCGAGTGCTGCATCGACTTCTCCGCTCTATACAGTTTTGTTATCCATCGGCTATGCTTTAAATGTTCCTTATGCCTTATGGACACATACATTTGGCGCATTGTCTTTAGCGCTGACAGCAATCCTCACAACACGACTTATAAAATGGCAATTTCCACAATTAAGTTATGCACCATTCATAGCTGGATTCTGTGTATTAATGACGTGGCATCTGGTTTGGGCGGCGGCATCAGGTATGGAAACAATTGTCTTTAGTATGCTGACGATATGTTTGATATACCTCGCATGGCGTGAACATTTTACTACTTCAACCGCATCACTTGTATTACGTGGGGCGATATTTGGCTTTTTCTCTGCTTTAACAACACTCACTCGACCCGAAGGGATTTTGCTGGTTGCGATTATTGGATTGATATTTTTAATTGCTCGACCACAGGGTAATTTAAAACAAGTTGTGATATATGGTGTGACTGCTTTAATCACATTCTTGATTGTAATGAGCCCATATTTATTACTGAATTATCAACTCACAGGTGGTCTATTGCCGAATACAGCCACTGCGAAGTTTCAGCAACACGCGATTTTACTGGAGTTACCTTATTTAACACGTATCCAAATGTTAATTATCCCTATTTTTGCAGGTGGTCAGTTTTTATTGATACCGGGCTTATTTATATGTTGCTGGATGATTGTTAAAAACAATAACTTACAACAATCTATTCTGTTATTCCTTCCGCTCATTTGGGCTGTAGCATTGATTATGTTGTATGCCTCGCGTTTACCTGCAGCGTATCAACATGGGCGTTATGTTATTCCTGCCTTACCCTCTATTGTTCTAGTTGGCATACTCGGAACACTCTATGCTGTTGACCAATTTAAACGAACTCTTTTGCCTCGTGTTATCAGCCGAGCATTACTAGCCTCAGCTATATTAGCCTCAGTTGCTTTTACGCTGACTCTTGCACCATCTATCTATCGGACTGATGTTGCAATCATCAATGAAGAGATGGTTGTGATGGCAAGATGGATTGACGATAATATCCCGAAAGATGAGTTTTTAGCGATACATGATATTGGGGCAATCGGTTATTTTAGCCCCCGTCCAATGCTCGATATAGCAGGGTTGGTCAGTCCTGAGGTTGCACCTATCGTTGATGATGCCTCTGCATTGTGGCAATTGATGCAAGAGCGTGATGCCCAATATTTGGTGGCATTCCTTGACCAGATACCGGGGGATAGTGCGGATGATAACCGCTTATGCCAGATATTTACGACCAACGGTAAAGTTGCAATACGGCAGGGTGGGGGAAATATGGCAATTTATCGACTAGCATGGGATGGCAATTGTCTAACAGGTGAATAAATTTATTTATCATCCCCAATGAAAATAGCTTATAATAGATGTATGTGCAAGCTGAACAGAAAGAATGAAATATGGATAGCATATTCGATAAGATTACAACGCTAGTAAATGCTCAAGTCAATGATTTTCTCGGACGCAACCCTAAATCACCACTTGCGCGCATTAAACTTGACCCCGAAGAAGCGGAAAATCATCCGCGTCGTACTGTCCAAGCCCTTCATAAACGGCTTGATGAAGCATTAGCCTATGAAGATGATATTCAAGCGAAGATTGACCGCCTTACACAAGAGGTGATTCAATTCGATACAGAAGTTGATGAATTGGTTCGACGTGGTGATGAATTTGGGTCTCGACGGGTACAAAGTCAATTAAATATGAAACGCCAACAACTCGCGATTGCAGAATCAGAATTACGTGACCATCGCGTGCTGACTCAACATCTCATGCAAGAAATGACAACCTTAGAAATGGCTTTGGATAATCAACAACGCCAACAAGCAACGCAACCACCCCCATCTCAAAGTCAAGGGATGCGGATACCTGTCGAAGGTGTTGATACAACCCAGTCATCAAAACCTGCGGGAGATAAGTCTGTTTTGGATGCGGTCTCTGATAAACTTAATGAAACTCGCTCATCGTTAGAGACCTTGCTAAATAATTCGCCCGTACCCAAACCGCCTGAAGTAAGTCAACGATTTGAGAAGTTCGATATTGTCGATGAAGTTCCTGACCCACGTAAGCCCAAATCGCCTAATCAAGATAAAGCTGATATGAGTGAACGATTATCACGTTTGAGTAAACCTGACGATGATGAATAAGATGGTCACCCCATCTTATTACGTATTATTCTATAAATAGGTGACCTACATTCGTGTTTTAAGTGATTTATTCTGCGGATGTAATTATCCTTTGACAAAACCCTATCATTTCTTTGATTTTGTTCGATAACAACTGTGCTATTGTGGTAGTATCTGAGGGCAATGCTCTTATTTATGTTTGGACATAAAACTATGAGACATCACATGAAACAATTTCTTAGAACCATTCTGAGAATATTAGATGGTTCGCCAAATATGTATATGGCGACAAAAAATCGGCAACATGGACAAAGTATGCTGGAATTGGCATTTATTACGCCATTGCTAGCTATTTTGATTGCAGGAGCTGTTGAAGTCGGTTGGTACACTAACCGATGGCTAACACTACTTGAAGTTACAAGGGTTGGGGCGCGCTCTGCCACATTTTTGGAAGGTGAATTAAGTCCTGTATCATGGGATAACCGCGCATCGGTTCACCCTGATATTCAAACAGCTTATGTGGGCGTAATTGCACCATCAGACACGCTTGATGAAGCAACGAAAGCGCGTGAATGTATTACAGGTCGCAATTATGGTTTTTATTCTTTTATCTCTTGTGTGATGGAGGAATCATTACAACCGCTTGAATTACGGTTTAACGAGGTTGATGATATTGTGATTTCTGTATTTGCAGTTCAGACTGTCAATAATGCAGATTTTAAGGGGACTGTGACAAACGCAGATGGGGATCTTGTGCCTCGGTATGAACGTTTTGCGCCTGTCTCTACACAGATTAGCTATACTTCCGAATTATATAAAATCTCATATGATTTAAATGATAATGCCACCCGAGATTACCCACCGGGTAAGCAAAGCATTGTTGTCGGGCGTTATCCGATTAATGCCAATGAATGTACCCGAACAGGAAATCTTTTAGCAGATAACCCGTTGCCTGATACTGACCCAAGTTATGAAAATGATCCTTTTGATTATCTCGATAATGATAATGGAACGGTTACAGAAAATTTCGGGCATAGCGTGGAACTACGGGATAGTGAAGGAAATGGCTATTATGATAATACCGCTGAATACCAACGCGGATATTCATTTTTAGGACAACATCGTGTAGATGACACTCGACTCCTATGTTTTGGCTCTGAGTTCTCGATTAACGATGTTGAACGCTTGATTAATATGCCTGACTTTATTGAACCCGACTTATATGATCCACCACCTCAGACACCAGCAGGACCATATGAAGATTGGATACGGTCTGTTTATAACAGCGAGAATGAAAGAGAATTTTTCGAACCGCAAGGGATTACACTCGTTGAGGTTTTCTGGGAACATGATTTACTATTGAATTTTCCCTTGTTCCGCCCTTTGCAAACTGCATTTGATGACGACATGGTGATTTCACTGTGGTCGGCTTTCCCATTACCAACTGCAGCACCCGGTATTACCTATCAACTTCCTTAGTTTAAGAAGCGTGTGACTTATGATGAAAAAGTTTATGAATCATCTACGACAAGCAGAACGAGGACAATCAATCATTATTCTAGCAATTGCATTTATTGTATTGCTAGGTTTTGTGGGGTTAACAACCGATGTCTCTTTAATGTTTGTTCGTTATGCGACGATTCGCCGTGCGGTCGATAGTGCATCCCTCGCTGCTGCAACTCAAATGCGGCAAGGTACAGAGGAAGCCACTGTGGCAATTGCGGCAAAACAATTTGTCGAATTTCATGGTTTAGATTCTGTCAAAGTCTTAGTTGAATCTTGTCAGACACTTGACCGCCTAAAAGCAGATAAAACCCAAGCAGAAGAGGACTTGATTGCTGAACTGTGTACAGCTGACCAGCGTAAGCTCGTCAAAGTAACTGTACAAGCAGAATCTCCAACGGTCTTTTTGAAACTTCTCGGTTGGGATAACTTTACTTTACAAGCATCTGCCTTATCTGAAACCTCCGCTTTGGATGTCGTTCTAATTATGGATGTCTCCGAATCAATGTTATCTGAAACAACCTATGATGACTGGGCGAAAATTGGTATGGGATATGCTTTCATCCCACCACATGTCAATGGTGACATCATTCCTGCTAAAGGGGTGGATGGTAACGCCTTTTGGACGAATGAAATGCTCGGATGGCAACTCAGCACAACACAGGGACAAGCTGAGGTTAATAACCGCTTATGGTATAACTTTGACCCTAACGGGACAGGACCAGAAGCACCGTTTGCGACAAGTATTCCTGATGGAAGTGGTAATGAAGATCCTGATTATCAAGTTGATGTCTTCGATTTAGGCTCTCTCCCTGCTTATGATGTCAGTGAGGGATTCCCCGCTAATGTATCTGAGTTTGAGCCACGCGCAGGATGCCGTGTACGTATGTATCCTGCCGCAGATTTAATTGGACCCAGTGGTCGTCCGGGGCGTGAACGTCGTGCTAGTGACACCTTTGACCCTGATAACCCTACCTTTGTCCCTCTTGATGAAATGTATAGTTCTGATTTGGGCGAGGCTTGGAATTATTCAGGTGGTCGTTTTAGTGGATTTGTGCCAACCTACGATTATTATGGTTGTTGTAATGATCCCGGTGCTCATCTTAGTGATGCAGATGGCGAGCCTGTACGAGATTCTGTCACAGGTTATGTTCAGCTAAATGGTGGGTTAGCCTCAGATGTTGTAAATGCACCTGATTTTGATTTTTCTGATTTAATCTGCCAACCCTTCAAAGGGGCGCGTGATGCGGTTGAATTATTCCTCGAGAAGATCGACTTTATCCGTGGTGACCGTGTTGCCTTCGTGACATTTGACCGTTCGGCATTTTTGATTAACCCATGGAATCTAGCGGGGCAAGCGACAGGTGGTAATCATATGATTGATAGCTACAGTCGTGCTTTAGCTACCCTGCGCCGTGTGGTTGGGGTACGTGCAGAGCCGAACTTCTATCTGTGGGATGATACAGGTGCCGCTGTCTCGGATCAAGCAAAGTGGGCTGCATTAGCCTCAGAGACTCGTCCAATTGATTATGATTCTCCCGATGGCTCAGGTACATATTACAATAGTGGTACTGGTCAAGCATACTCTGCTAATTCGGCACTTTATCATAGTTACCCTGTAAAAAATCATTGCCCTTATGACGACGCAGCTCTTGATGCTCCGTATAGCTTAAGTGCGGGTGTATTTGGTCCTGAGTCGCTACCTTATGGGCGTAATGAAGACCAATATGGCAATGCTTTGTCATGGGACACCTTTGATATTGGGTCAGGTCTAAAGTTCAGAGATATACCGAATTGGTTCCGCCCACGTTTAGGGTATGAATTTTGGTCATCTTGTCGTGGTACAAATATTGGCGCGGCATTACGTGAAGGCAATAATGCTCTCGTTGACCCATCGACAACCCGTCGTTTTGGTGCAATTTGGGTGATGGTCTTGCTCGGTGATGGTGCTGCGGGTGCTAGTGACCCTGTCCGCCGTAATGGTGACAAACTTGATAATCCTCCACCCAATCCATTTAATACTGTTGGTGGCGTTATTGACCCAATTGGTGGTCAATATGGTTTCTTTGGTGTTTGCCCATTTGGTACACGGACGGATCCCGGTGAAGTCGTTGATGATTTCCCTGAGATGTCTACAGTGCCATTAGCACCGACCTTCCCATATTGTTCTGATGAAGATCCACAGACTCGTCATGATTGCGACTTCCGTCCTGCGAAAGGTCCTGAATTCATCCAAGATAATGATTACGTAGTTTATGATGCTTCGGCAATCAGTGGAACAGGACCAAGCTCTCCGGGTGATGAAATCGCTTGGAATCAGGGTAGAGGCAACCTCTATGACCTTGATATCGGTGATGATTGCCCTGATGCCTTGTATGATGTTGATGATTATGCACGCGATTGGGCGGATTATGTTGCCTTACGAGACCCAGATTCACCAGTTGATGAATTATTGCCGACAATCTATACCATCGGTTTTGGTCTGACATTTGGTGACCCTGATGATCCAAACCCTGATGTTGTAGAAGACTATCTTGGTGAACAATTGTTACGCTACATCGCGGATGTCGGGGATAATAATGAGTTGGATAACGACTACTATCAAAATTTCAACGAAAATGGTAATAACTTACAATTAAGGATTGACGGTGGCTATGGCTTACGTGGTCCTTGCCAAACTCAGGTTCCCGTAGTTGGTGATTCTCTTGAGGGCTATGACATACTCACAGATAATGATGCCTTAGATGCTGATGAAATTGATGAAATGTTTGAACCGCTCCCACCAACAGTCGATTGTGGTAATTACTTTAACGCACCGAATGCAAACGAACTTGAATTTGTGTTTGACTCGATCGCATCGAAACTATTCACTCGTATAGCTGGTTAAGAAAAGGAAGAGGGCTAATGGCGCAACATATGCAAAATTCCCGACAATCACATAGTAAGGGGCAGACTTTAGCGGAATTTGCGTTAACATTGCCCATCTTACTCTTGTTGTTATTTGGGATTATCGAATTTGGACGTTTATTCCAATCTTGGGTAACGCTCCAAAACTCTGCCCGAACGGCTGTACGTTATGCCAGTACGGGGCAATATAAAGAAGATCGTTACAATATTGAAGACATTATTGTTTGTGAACAGAACGGTCAAAGCGCTGCTGAAAGACCTGTTGGTGACCTTGGGTTTGCCTCTTATGCGCGTGGAAAGGGATTCCCTAATATTACTGTGGAGCTATTTGAACCACCCTTAGCAGGCGTTAATCCCGAAACACTCTATGCTTCTTGGTACGGTAATCCTGCAGGCTGTGCCCCCGGACCTGACAGTGATCAAAATCGTAAAGATATGTTACGCTTGCCGTCTATCTATGAGGAAGCACGGCGAGGTGCCGCGGGTCTATTAATCGAAAACTCACGCGTTTCTCCAAACTATGAAAGTGTGCGCGATTACCTCTATAGCCAATTCCAACGCCCTCATCCTGATGTCGATCGACTTGATTGGTTTGATGTCGTAATTTGTAGCTCACGAGACAAATTGTGGGGCGATACAGTATCGCAAATTTATGATCTTGAAACAGATTTGCCTACTTTGAATCCTGCTGATACCTCACGTTTCCAACTGATTTTGGATAATGAAGAATATGAGCCTGCGGCTTGTATCTTACGTGAAGGTCCGGTATTTGGTGAAACAGCACAAATTCCTGATAATCACGGTGTTCCGTGGATGGATGCTGGTAGCCCAGGCGATCGTGTGACAGTGGTGATTACTTATAACCACCGTTTGATTACCCCGATTGGTTTGGCGGATAAGGTTGTTTTACAAGCACAACGGTCTGCAATTAATGAGGCGTTTCGTGTTAGTAATGCACCAACTGGACCTATTCCTCCACCATTACCAACCAGTACAGAAGCTATAGATACACCGATACCATCTGAAACTCCTGGTGGACCAACTGCTACCTACACAGCTTCAGCAACCGACCTACCACCAACGGAAACCGATGTTCCAGCATCACAGACACCATCACCATTTGATTGTGAAAATATCGATGCTTTCTTCCGCGATGTACCATTTAATGGTAGTCGTCTGTTTATTGAGTTTGCCAACTTTAATTCACAGCCAACGTATCTTTTAGAGTCTGAGGTTCATTGGGATAAAACAGCTGCTCAAGCAGATTTCCCGAATATGGTTATGTCGGGTATGGCGTTAGATAACGAAGTTTATTGGTTTGGTGAAGACGACACAACCCCTACATACTCTAATTCCGAAGGTACATTATTCTATGACCCTGATTCACGTGATCACTTTATCTTTATTCCACCCGGTGGGGAAAAGATAAATTGGCAAGGTCAGTATCTGAATGCACCACAAAGAATGTATGAATACTTCACAATCTTTGATTTTGCTGGGACACGTTTTACTTTTGATAATCCTGAAAGTGATACAGATTGTGATGTTCGTGTCTATGTCCCACCTGTCCCAACAGCAACCTTAGAACCACCGGGATATGAAAGTCCAACCCCAACCTTCACACCTGATTGTGCGTCGTTGACTATCCAAGTCCAATTTGTATCGCTTGATATTGCTGGGGATGTGTCCCTTCGTATTATCAACGATGGTCCTCTAAATGCACCATTTACAGGGTTTAATATTGTTTGGCCTCCGATGTCAGGTGTCGGTTTAGACCGTGTTGTCTTTGGCGGTAGAAATGCTCTTGATACGCCTGAAAACGGCGGTAGTGGTATTATCATGTGGGATAGCCCCTTTGGTGGTGGCGATACTACAAATAATACGAATTCCGCAACGGAACAGACCTTTGTTACCGAAGTAACTGTACCAGCTTTTAGTAATACACTTGTACATCTCGACTTTGTTGGGGTCTCAGGTAAATTACCAATTAGCCCATCTGATTTGAATGGCTCACGCTTTGATATTTGGTGTGGTACAACAGGTACAGGATTTGGCGGCGGCGGTGGTGGTGGCGCTGGTGGGTCGATCTTCCTATCGGAAATCAATACACCTGTACCTACCAATCAACCCCCTCCAACATGGACGGCACTTGCGGCGACTTACACACCAAGTAATACGCCACCACCGGGTATCCCGACGGAAACCAATACACCGAGACCAACTGTACCTTCACAGACACCGTCGAATACACCGCCTGCGACCAATACACCGGAACCAACCAATACAAAACCATTTGGTGGCGGTGCTGGTGACTAATCCATTGTCATAAATAAATACAAGAAGCCCTTATCATCTCGATAGGGGCTTTTTATTTTATGTATTCGGTTCAGTTTATTTCATGTGTTATCGGAAAATCAGTCAACAACCAAACAATTTTAGGTATTGTGACTTGCCCAGTCCGCTGCAATATGTATCCCACTGCTAATAGTATCCGCTAAAGGATGTCGAAACATTAAATGAAACCGTTATATAGCAAAGTCATTTAACAATAAGCGATCGTAAGGTAAGAGATGTTATCATTTTTCTGATTGCCTGAGAATCAATTCGTCAGGCTCGTATCTATTTTATAGTCCTATGGCTTACTACTAAATCGTTATACAACTATTCAGATTCAATATCATAACCTGCTTGGCGGAACTTCAATCTGAGCTGGTCAATCGTATCCTGCATTGAACGTTCAATATAAGGAAAACCTAACCAAGCACTCATCAGCCCAAATATCCCACCCGTAACAACCCTGAAGAATGGCTCAGTCTCACGGACAGCCCAAAAGTTAAATGGCGGATAGCCTAATAATTGACTAAATCCATCTAAGCCAATCGGTCCTAAACCCACAAAAATATAGAGTAAAAAGGGGAGTGGACGGATTCGCCAGCGGAATAGCGAATATATCAAACCACCAATAAATATCATGGTATAGATCGCCACATCACGCGCACATAATGTTGTCTTATAACCTGTTGTCTCATCGCCAATAAAATGTCGTGCTGCAATTTGTTGTGCGACACTAAACTCCTGTAAGTCATCAATTGTTGGTGGTGCAGGGTTAATACCTTGTCGATAAAAGCTATACCAATATTGATATTCTGCAATGAAGGCTTCGGACTCGACCGCATATTCCTCAAAGGCTTTATAATCTGTATCAGCAACACCGCGAGGATAAAAAGGCTGTTCACCATATAAAAAGACGGAGCGAAACGCAAATTGATGACAAAACGGGCTATAGAGTGTGTACAAGACATTAGCAGGACCATTTAAACCGAGCTTGGCGAATGTTGGTGCAATCCACGGTAGTGTCACGTAGATAGCTAATATTAACATGACGATTTTTAACCAATTCCGCGCGAGTTTATAAATCCATAAATTGATTCGAAATCCTAATGATTTATGTTGTTTGCTCATGTACAACCTCTATTGAGAATTTTGTAGGGCGTTTATGTGCTGTTCAAGTTTTTGCATACTGACAGGTCCATAGTATACCTGCCTAATCATACCAGCTTTATCTATGATATATGTCGATGGTTGACCCCGTATCTGATACAGTTGTGCAACGGATTGTAATGGGTCAAGCAAAATATCAAAGGTTAAATCAAACTCTTCAACCCATTGTGCCACAGCTTGTGGGCTTTCTCCTAGATTAACCCCTAAAATAATAACATCATCAGCATACACATTATATAAATTCTGGAGTTCAGGCATTTCGATACGACAAGGTACACACCACGTCGCCCAAAAATTAATGATAACAATATTATCATTTAAAGTCATGAGGTCTACTGTTTTAAAGTCGAGGTTGGATAAACTAAAAGGTGGGGCAAGATGATTGATTTCAGGAGCGGCATACTGTGCTTCATCGATGATAAACCCACTGTAATCTGCATGTTGCGGCAGTCCTGCAAATAAAAATAAGCCCACGCCTGATATAAAGCATAAACTCAATATGATGAAATAAACAATCTGTTGCTGTGGTTTCATAAGGTGTGAGGGGATATAGCGAAATACCATATCCCCATTTAGATTACTCTACAGAGAGTGCTTCATTTATCATGTCTTCGATTTGTGATTCAGTCATCATGCCGAAGTGTCGTGCAACGATAGTCCCATCTTTATCTAATAAGAATGAGCTTGGGCGGGTTTGGATACCATAAGCATCATTGATTTCACCTGTGTCATCAAGTGCGAGTGGGAAAGTTAATCCAAATTCATCACGGAAGGTTGCAATTGCCTCAAATGTATCGTCGAAGGAAACGGCAAGAATTTCAAAACCATCCTCATTTAAGCGAGCATAGGCTTGTTGGAACTCTGGCATTTCGCGACGGCAAGGACCACACCATGTCCCCCAAAAATTAAGTAGCACAACATCACCACGCAAGTCTGATAATGTAATGGCTTCACCATCGACACCCATTACCGTGAAATCAGGTGCGCGATTACCTTCGGATAAACCGATGGCAGGGTCGAGGTTTTCTGCAACTTCCGTAATACTCGTTAGCGCACTATTTGATAATGTCGCGAGGGCATCGGTTTCGCCAGAGCCATCAACCTGTGTCACATCTGACCCACCAATTGAGCCACTTGCAACCACATCAACCAGTGAACTGCCTACACCAACACCTGTATCGAGTTGCTCCGATTCACGAACTTTGACACGGAAACGTGCAGATTCTGTATCGGATGTATTGCTGACAACTAGACGATAAAGACCGCTTTCTTCAATCGTATATTCCACAATTGGATAATATTTCTCGTCCGATAAAATGCTATCTGTTTTACTACTTTGGAATAAGTTGTCGTCATTAGGCGCGTACAAAACAACATCAAAATCAACCACATCAGAGTTAACACTACGTACTTCAAAGTCAATCACTTCGCCCGCATCTGCATGGAACAGATATTGTTGTTCAGTCATATCTGCTGTGAAGTTACCACTAGCACTTTGGTTGACCGCGACAGGAACAAGAACACCACCGAGGCATGAACCGAGATGATTGATTGCAAGCTCGCCTTCAAAGAAACCAATACCGCATTCTTCAACACGGAAGGTAAAGTCTGCAAAGTCACCCTGTGAGAATGTCTGGCTCAAACTCTGTAATTGCCCACTTGCGACGAGGATACCAATAATGATTAAGAGCGTACCACTGACCAGTTCAATTTTGTGCATGTGTTTTTGTAAACGACGAAGTAAACCTTGTGCGCTGTTCATCAACAAAGCCGTGATAATAAAAGGAATACCCAGACCAATAGAGTAGGCAGTGAGCATTAACATACCTTGTAATACATCGCCTGTTGTCGCTGCAACTGTTAAAATTGTACCTAATAGCGGACCAATACAAGGTGTCCAACCAGCGGAGAAGACCATTCCCATAAATGCTGAACCTAGAAGCCCTTCGCGTCCGTTAGGCTCAATATCGCTCCGTGTATCAGAGTAAATCATTAGCTCAATACGATTTAAAATCTTACTCCAAAATACGGCTGGCTGAGTAAACGCATCATTAATAAACATAGCGAGTACGAGTGCCGCGATGATCGGTAATGCAAGGAAGACTTGCTCAACAAGCCCCCAATAGATGAAACTGCTCGCAACGATAGCAAATCCAACACTAAAAAGAAAGTTATCCAGCAAACTGGCATTCTCTTTCTTACGAAGCCACTGGAAGAATTTAGGCAGTACACCCATAAATTGTAAGCCGAAGAAGATAATGACAATACCACCGATACGCCCGATACTGGTTGTAAATGTATTGACATATTGACCTGCTACACTAACTAAAGCTGTTGTCAAAATACCAATCACAACAAAAACTAATGTAAAACCCGCTACAAATGCTAAACCATGTAAAAGCATGTGCAGGCGCATCGCTAAGCTAGTTTGGGATGTGCCTGCTGAGGTTTGCATAGAAATATTATGTGTCATGCGTCCGCCCATATAACCAATATAGGCTGGTACTAAGGGGAGAACACAAGGTGAGATAAACGAGAGAAATCCCGCTATGACTGCTAATCCAATCGTGATATTGTCCATACGTATTGTGTCCTTTTTGTATATGCACTCTGATTGTATGTTTATCGCCAATTGCTTACAAGAGGCTTGCCAAAATCTTAAAAGTTTCTTATACCATTTTTATCATCATTATTTCTTATACATTAGACGAATCACCTTACAATAATCTTTCACTCTTATTGCATTCCTTAAGGTTTTAGTAACTTTTGAGCAAGGCTACAAGAATGTGTTAGGATAGGGGCATCAGTTTTATTGTTATGGGGAATATAGATGAGTCAAAAGAAAACTGATTACTTAAATCAGGTAAATGAATTACAAGATTTATCATCAGATGAAATCGAAGAAGTCAGCAACCAAACACATATGGTCGAATATAAGCGCGAACATATCTTTTATATGCCTGATGACCCAGGGGAAGTTTTATTTATCCTTAAAAAAGGGCGTGTCCAACTTTATCGGATGTCACCTGATGGACGTAAGCTCGTTTTTATCATTTTGCACCCTGGAGCAATTTTTGGACATATGGCACTGGTCGGGCAACATCTCTATCATACCTACGCCCAAGCTGTTGATGATTGCACAATTTGCATTTGGAATCGAGAACAAGTCGAGCAAGTTTTTATTGAAAAACCTCAAATTGCTTTTCGCTTTTTAGAGGCTGTTGGTGAACGCCTGGGGCAGGTGGAGGAGCGTCTTGCAGAAGTGACCTTTGACCCGATGTCCACACGTTTAGCGATTTTATTGTTACGCCTTGACCGTGATGGAGATGGGACGGGTAAACTAACAGGTTATACCCATCAATACCTTGCCGACATGCTTGGAACATATCGTGAAACTACCACGCAGATATTAAACCAATTTAAGGCACAGTCACTCATCCGCATCGGAAGAAAGACAATCGAAATTCTGGATGAGGCGGGCTTAAAACAAATTGCCACATCATCAGAATAACGTTGTCTTTTTAATTATTTTATTTGGGAGATTTAATGGAGAGCGCGTTTGACTGCTGCTTCAATACATTCAACACCAGTGCTACCAACATTCGTACCATGACGAACACCAGCAGGGATTTCTACACGGTCGCCTGTTTTGATTTTGCTTCGTTGATTGGTATCAGGAAGGATGAGTTCGAGGCTTCCACTTGTGACATAAAGAACTTTGTCATAATTGTGACTGCGGATAGCATAACGATGATTAGGGGTATTATTCCAACGATAAGGGCGCAACCCTTCTTTTTTCATTAATCGAGTGATATTAGAAGCTGTTGGATGTTGACCACCATGCCACCGTGTTACACTTACTCTTTGATCCTTGATAGCCATAAACACGTACCTAACGCTAATTTGATAAATAGTTAGTTTATTGAGAATAAAGTACCAACCAGACAAACTCTACATCAAAATCAAGTTTCACGCAAGGAATTGATCGAATTCAATTTCTTTTCAAACAAAAGATATTAGAAATTGATATATTTCAGGTTAATTTAACGTTTAGAATAAATTCTTTTTTAGCGACCAGCTCGGTTCGTGAATTTTATGGACAACATCTTCGTGGTCACGATACTCCCATTTCCCCTCATCTTCCCCGTATATCTGATACCCTCGCCCTTTATATAATTTAAATGCACGATGATTTGTTTTGGCGACAGAAATAGTTGCAATCGAGTATTGGTGTTTGATGAGGATTGCCTCGGCAGTCTTGAGCATGTGTGTACCAATGCCCAAACCTCGAAATGGGTACATCACAGTAAACGAGTAAATATAGCCTCGCTTTGTTCCTTCCATTTCATCATTATCAGGGTTAATGAATTGGATAAATAAGCGAGCGATAGGATAATTGTTAAAATCCATAACCAACATTAACCGATTACCGCGTCGTTGTTCAGAGAAGGCGCGCCGAAATAGATTACGAAAATGTGTAAACTGACCATCCCACTCTAGTTTATGAACATCACTTGCTCTCGCAACCCGAATCTGTAACTTTGCTTGTAAGTCTAATTGCCTTTGCGATGATTCATAACTGGTCATAGCCTTAGTTTCCTTCAGCAATCAATTGAGTTAATAATTGGGTTTCTTCACCCGCTGTTGTAATCTCTCCATCAATCCACCCTGCACGCAGTTTATCGAGAATTGTTTTATAGTGTGGACCGGGTTTGAGCCCCATCTGCTTCAAATCATGACCATTTGTTTGTGGCTTTTGATTGCGCCAAACGGTCATAAACTGGAGTAGAATTTGCTGATACTCTGGTTTTTCAGTAAAAGCTATCCATGCAATTTCGATTGCAATTGATGATAACTTTTCTAGGTACTGTGTGATGTCGCTAGGTTTTAGCCCATCATCAATAAGTTTTTTATGATTGGTGAGCAGGGTCGCAGTGGCGATCATGGATGTTGTTAAGACGCGTCCCAAACCCAATTTGTCACATATTTCCTCGACATCTGAAGAGGATATATTAACCATCATTAAATGCCAATACAAGCGGGTGATGTCTTGTTCATCAGTTTCAAATGGAATATCATGTTGGCGACATATTTTAAATAATTGTGATAAATGAACACTAACTCGAAAATTCGGATGAATTGCTTCTAGGACTCCTAATGCCTGTAATTTTAAGATACCGCGTTCTGGGGTCTGTTCACGCAAAATTAAGGTAATCTCATTTTGGATACGCTCGCCTGTAATCTGCCTCAACATTGGCAATGCACCTTGAATCAACTCCGCTGTACGAGGTTCAATCACAAATCTCAATCGTTCAGAAAATCGCACAGCACGCAGAATACGGGTCGGGTCATCTACAAAACTTAAGCTATGCAACACACGAATGAGTCCTTGTTGTAAGTCATCAATACCACTATAAAAATCAAGAATACGCCACATTTGTTGTTGTGGGCTAAGCTGAACAGCCAATGTGTTCATTGTGAAGTCACGGCGTTGTAAATCTAATTTGATGCTACTGCTGTATACAGTCGGTAGTGCTGTGGGTTGCTCATAATACTCAAAGCGTGCTGTCGCAAAGTCAACATGGTGTGGAATGTCATCTAATGATAGTCCTAATTTATCCGCAACATCTTCATCAATCAACCACTTGGCTGTACCAAAAGGCTTATGACTATGAACGATTCCACCAATAATGTCCGCTAAAGACTCTGCAAATTCGATAGCATCCCCTTCAACCACAAAATCAATATCGAGGTTTTTGCGCTCCAATAATAAATCACGGACAACACCACCCACCATATAAATCGATGTTTGACCTTCTTGAGCATAATGAGAAATTGTTGTAATGAGTTGTTCTACAGGTTGACCCAATATCTGAGTCATGGTTTCAGGTGATATTTCAGGTGTCATGGGTGATATATTGGGGTGTGCCTGCGCCCAATGTTTAATTAAATCTGTGCGTGTGACGATACCGATTGGTTTACCCTCAGCGTCAATAACAGGAATTTGACCCCAGCCACTATTGACCATTAACTGTTCAAGTGTCGAAACGGAGTCGTCAGGTGTGAGTGTGACTTCACCTTCAATCATTATATCGCGAATTTTTAGCGACTTAAGCTGATGTTCGTTGGCACGGTCTGCATCACGGCGGGTGAGTAATCCTACAATACGGTCATTATCAACGACAGGATAACCTTCATGTCCAACTTGTCGTATAAAACTCAGGTGTTCGTCCAACATATCAGTTGCAGGTAAATGTTGTAATCCATACGACATTAAATCCGCAATACGGACTGCTGGGCGGATTGAGTCATGTAGATATGACCATATCTGCTCAATAATGGTGTTTTGCTCTAAGCCTTTTATCGCTGCTGCTGCTGCTCTGGGATGCCCACCGCCACCAAAATTTTCTGCAACAAGGCTGACATCTATATCATCTGTTCTGCTTCGTGCGACCAATTGAGTTTTATTCGGGAGTGCGACAACTGTGAAAATCGCGCTACTGTCCCAAATATCAATGAGGCGATGTGTGACAGATGCAATTCCCTCAATATAATCATCTGATTGTGCAGATGCGAGCGTGATGGCATGTCCCTGAATATCGCGATGTACAGCGGATTTGAGCAATTTGTCGAATAAGATTTGCTGAACATCGGTTAAAGGCAAGGTTAGGAAATGGCGAACTGTATTGAGTACCGCACCATTGTCTAATAACCAAGCCACAGCTTTTACATCACGGGATGTTGTTCCGCCAAAAGTGAGCATGCCTGTATCAGCATATACGCCTAATGCAAGTAAAGTGGCTTCCAATGATGTGAGGTGTATCTTCTGTTTGCGGATGCGTTCAATAATTAGGGTACTAGCTGACCCAATAATTTCACCTTCCCAAGTTTCATGCGGTTTTAACTCACGTTCTAAGGGGTGATGGTCGATGATATAGGTGGGTGTTTTTGAGTTTGTGCCTTTGACAGATTGATAACTATCCGTATCGGTTAAAATAATTTGCTCAATTTGCCCTTGTCCCTTGCCCCATTCCTTAATCGTGATGAAAGGGAGGGCATTTTTATATAAATGCAAAAACTCTTGCACTGGTCGATGAATATGACGTGGCAAAATTGGGACGGCATCAGGAAACAGCTTTGATGCCCCTAACATCGATGCCAATGCGTCAAAGTCTGCGTTTTCGTGTGTAAGGATAATTCTCATCTAGGATTCCAATAATGGTGCAAATTTATTCTATTTTAACGTGTTTTTGACGGTTGTACCTGAAGATTTAATACGAAGCGATGGGAAACCCATTATCTGCAAAAGTAATGTTTAAATCAGGTGATGCAATATAGCTAATTGGCAACTGATAGAGGTCAATCACATTTGTCTCACCAACGGTTGCTGTCCAAATTGATTTTTCGGCGACGGTATGCCATTTAATCAAAGCGAGATGAATCCGATTTTCGACTAATAACTGAGCAATCTCTTCAAGTGTTGATTCATTGATGTTGAGGTCGATATTCAGTGTATTTAACTCATCTATAACCGCTTGGTGATTTGGAATTTCTGCAATATAGATTGTTAATTCAAAACCATCTGGATAACCCATGTTAGCAAGCTCTGTCTTGAGGCTTGAGGTTTGAATGTTTGATATAGCAAGGGGGCGTGTACCACTAATATTTGTCTGATTAATAATACGTAGCCCATCAATACCTACGCGGATAATATGACTTGCTGTATCATCTTGCATCGGTGCTAGACTCGGATTGATAACCAGACTAACTGTTGGTGTCACGGGCGATTGTTGCCAGCCTTCAACGATACCGTAATCAGCAATAACATCATAATCTGCACCCAATAGACTGGCTTCGGTTAGACCTGATGCTGGAATCAGTAAAGCGGATTGTGCGATTTCTGTTTGGATGGATTTCATCTGTTGTGCATGTGTACCCAATACATACCGTATCGGTGGTGCAAGGGTTTCGCTAATATCAGCTGTTTGCGTTGGTGGAACAAGATTTGCTACAGGGGTCGCATCAGGTTGGCAAGCAACTAATAAACTGATGATGAGAAGTCCAATCAACCATAATCGAAAAGAACACCCCATAAAAGAGTGTTCTTGTATGTTGCTGTTATTCATCTTAGAGTGCATCAATCCAAGGTGCAACAAGTTCACGTTGAATCATACTGAGTGAAGTGCTGAAGTTGAAGAAGGCTAAGACTGCAAATGCCAGTGCCGCAAAACGATCATCCCGTCCGCGCATCAAACTAAATAAGCCCGGCATAATAATCGCTAACCACAGCATATATAGAACATATACGACAACCCGACCTGAACGCGGTTGCATCCCCGAAGCTAATAAAACAATACCGACAAGCAATGTAACCCCAGCTAATCCTGCATAGGTCAAGACCGCACCCCAATAATTACCTGAGATTTCATCCTTTCGCGCAGCAATGACCGTTGCCCAAATCGCCAATGCCAGCGAGTAAAATATGTGCATGTTAAAAAGTATTCCGTGTATCGCGTCCATTTTAATCCAAACTCAACTTGTCTAAATGCTTATATGATTTTAGCACAGACAATAGATTATGAAATTACCCGATGATGATGAATCCTATGCTAGATGCTAACCAAGTCAGTGTAATCAAGTTGGCGACAATCAGGGCAGGGCGTTGCACATTCCCACCATCAGAAGCAGGATTACCGCGCATATCAAGCTCCCATGGGAAGATGATGGTTGTAATCACACCGATAATCAAGATTGTACCCAACCAAGCAGGAAATAATCCCTGTGAAATCGCTATCCCCATACACACAAAAGCGCCAATCATCGAACCATAGCTCAATACCAATGTCGGTGTTTTACCGAGCAACACAACTGTATTTTTAAGTCCAGCCTCTTTATCGACTTCATAATCATCAATTTGATTGTAAAATTGCCCATAAGCCGAAAATAAAATCGCGGCAATAATCACCAACCATGAGCTTTGTGGATTTGCATCGTAGGCAAAATAACCTGTCATGACTAATAAACCGCTCAACATCAGAGCATGAGACAGAACATCGGTTAACGGACGCGCTTTGAGGCGGAAGGGGTGTGCCGAATAGAGGTAACATAAAGCCAGTGTGATGCCACCGAGAATCAATGTCCATACACCACTGATGCCATACAACACTAACGAAATTGCAAATGTTGCCCATGTCACAATCCAGCCCTCACGCCGACTTAAAATCCCTGCACTAATCACATTGTGCATCTTTTTCTTGGGGTTCAGCGCATCATCGGGGGCATCTTCCACATCATTAATCATAAATGCAAATGCCATTGCCAGGATATTTGCCACAATCACAGCAAATAAACGCCAATCAACACTGGTTTCGCTTGCTTGTACCGCTAATAATCCACCGACCACGGTTAATGGAATTGTGAAAGGGATATGTTCACGCCAGCGGGTGAGACGAATAACGCCACTTATTTTTGATTCGATTGAACCCGATTGTTTTTCAACTGAGACTTCCATGAATCCTCTGTTTTATAATTTAGTTTGCATCGCTAAGTAACCTGAGAAGAATAACACAAGTTTTGGATGAACGTTACGGTGAAGCCGAGAAAATCTCCTGAAAACTACATTGTGTTAGATAGCATCCCCTTGTATCATCTAACTATGAAATGGTTGATTTTTTCTTACATTGCACTCGGCATCTTGTTAGCAGGATGTAACCTGAATACCGTTGACCCGACACCAACAGTTCCTCCTGCCAACGGTGGGAATATTCGTATGGCACAGGTTCAAATTACACCTGCCCCGACTCAAGAACGGGTCATGCAGGCAATCCCGACCAAAACAATTACACCCACCCCCACAGGCGCACCATCAGAAACCCCTGTTCCATATCAATGTGGGCAAGACGACGATAGCCAATCTGCACGACGTGTATCCGCAGTTGTGAATATCGATTATGCCACCAAAATGGCACATGTTGATGAACTCATTACCTTTGTAAATCGTGAAGACCTGCCCTTAGAAACTCTTGTCTTAGATGTTCAGGCGAACCAATGGGAAAATGGATTTGTCCTAGAAGGCTTATCTATCAATGATGTTGTTGCACCGCATACACTCGAATTAAATCGGCTTGAAATTCCCCTATCTGCGCCCTTAGACAGCGGTTGTGAAGTCCGCCTCAAATTGAGCTTCCGAATTCAACCCAATGCCATTCGTGACGGACTGAGTTCCTATCGTGGATTCTTCGGATATAGCCCGCGCCAACTGAATATGTCACATTTTCTACCGACCATCGCTGCCCGTGTCAATAACGAATGGCGGATTCATGAGCCAATCGGAATCGGCGAGCAGATTGTCTATGATATTGTCGATTGGGATGTGGTAATTAGTGTTGAGAATGCTGCCGACTCCCTCAAAATTGCAGCCCCAGGGACAGTCACCGAAATTGATACCCTACGTTGGCAAGTGATTTTGCCCAAGTCCCGTGATTTTGCAATCAGCATGAGTGAGAATTTTGTCATTCAAGAGGTTAAAGCCCCCAGTGGCGTGATTGTCGCTGTCTATACCTTCCCTGATGCCGTGACCAATGTCAACGGGGTACGGGTGGATGCAGGCGCACATACGATGGATGAGACCCTCAAAGCTGTCACGTTATTTGAACAACTCTATGGCGCATATCCCTATGAACGCTTTGTGGTTGTACAAGGTGATTTCCCTGATGGCATGGAATTTACAGGGTTGGTCTTTGTCGGGACAGCGTGGTTTTATTATTTTGATGGCACACACTATAACTATCTGACGCTCATTACGGTGCATGAAGTCTCGCATCAATGGTGGTATGCCAAAGTTGGAAACGACTCTGCCCTTAATCCGTGGTTAGATGAAGCCCTTGCGACCTATAGCGAATACCTCTTTATCGAAAAATATTACCCCAACGACAAAAATTGGTGGTGGACATTCCGCGTCGCTGATTTTGTGCCACAAGGCGATGTTGATAGCACCGTCTATGAGTTCAACACAGGACGTGAATATATTAACGCGGTTTATCTGCGCGGTGTTCAGATGTTGCATAACCTCCGTGAAGACATTGGCGATACAGCTTTCTTTGAATTGCTCTGGGAATATGGACGCAAAGGGGAGGGCAAAATAGCCAACCCGTCACTATTCTGGACACAACTCACTGCCGAACAAGTCCGCCAATCACAACAAACCCGCAACGACTTTCTCCGTGACCCCAACGTCGCCTCCTTCTTTGTTGATGTCGAAGACGAGGAATAGGTCGCTATATAGATTGTAGGAACTGGGCTTGCCCTGTCCGAAAGGGAAATATACGATGCAATCCATAGCACTGTTCAGCGATGACACCAATCTACGCGATATGCTCAACCAACTTGTCGATTGCAAGGTAAGCTACTTTTCTCTAGAACTTGACCCTGATACGCTACCCAACGACATCACCCTCGCCATATTCGACTTTGATGTTGTGCCCCTATCCTTATTAGATGAATGGGAGAAATTTCCACGTCTGCACTTGCGTAAAATGGCGGTGGTTTCGGCTGAAAATCTTAAATTTATTGACAGTATCATCGAACAAATTGATGGATACTTGACTCGACCACTGTCTGGTGCGCGATTGGAACATACTATTAGAGGAATTTTTGAGCTTACTGAAGCGAGTATGATAATTGGTATTTTATCTTCTGAGCATGGAAGCCCAATACGATCAATTGGAGGAATGGCAGAATTGGTGCAAAACAACCTCATTCCAATTGAAGATCAATCAAGAATGATGCAAAACATTCAGCATCAAGCAAAATACATCCACGATAATATTTATCTTATGCGAGAGTGGCTACGAATCGAGCATAAACAACTCTATAATTTTACCGAATTCGATATGCGGACTGTACTGAATAATCATTTATCAGATATTAATTTGAGACTCCGAGAAAAATCACAAACACTAGAAAAGACCCTGCCTGAAAACTCGTTAGTAGTTTTGGTAGATGCTGCAAGAATTGAATTTGTATTATATGCAATACTTGAAAATGCTTCCCGATACTCAGATGAAAACTCAACTATTTACATTACTTTATCTACTAAACGTGATTATCTTGTTTGCTCCATTAAAGATAACGGCATAGGTATAGATTCTAATGAGAGACATAGAATTTTTGAAATGTTTGGGCGTAGCCAATATGTAGAGCAACATTATCAGAGTTTAGGACTCAGCCTCTATATATCTAAACAAATCATCGAGATGCACGGTGGTGAAATCTGGTTTGAAAGTGAACTCGGCGTGGGGACAACCT
>CAYGTY010000083.1:23380-25561 GCA_964352825.1 uncultured Anaerolineaceae bacterium | reverse complement strand
TTCAGATTGGGCATGACGAATCAAATAAACGCGCATCAAATCTACCTTTATACATAATTAAAAATCATCACCCGACAGTATCATAAACAGATGAGGAAACAAGCGTCTTTTAGAACGAATTATTTACCACCGCGTAATCTATCCAGATTCTCGTCCGCCCAGCGTTGCCCTTCCAGATATTGCTTTAGGGGAACTTCAAACCACTTCGCCATCGCTTCATCGGATTCAATGTTTACATTTTTACGGCGCGCATAAGCATAATCACCCTTCAAACGGTAGCGACCATCATATTTGCGACCATCAGGCATCGTCGCGCCATACATAATATCGGTTTTAATCAATTGCTCGTCTTTGACATTCACATCTTTGAGGTTGGCTAGCACAAAATCGGCACGGTCAAGCACCGCATTACCGAGGTCAGAACCTTCTAAATCTGCCATATACATATTGGCATCTTCCCAGCTTGAACCCCTTAAATTACGCTTCTTCAATGTACCGTCCTCAAGATGACCCAACACTCGTATTTCCTCCACAGCTTGCAATGCTGTATGGTTATACCGACTTTGCAAACGGCGTACCAATTGGTCTTTAATCACTTGTTGTTCACGGATAGAATCGAGGCGGTCAATAATCAAGACGGTGAAGAAGATACCGACAGCTTCTGGCACGAGATTCGAGAAAAATTCATTCAAGGATTGGATACTCTGGAAAAAATAAGGAATCAGAACACCTATCGTGATACCCACAATCAGATAAATCCATTCATTCTCTTTCCATAAAACCCGTAAACGGGCGATTAAACCTGTGCGTTTGCTTGTAGTTTGAGTGGTCATATACTTATCTCCTCTGGTGGGGCTATCATTAGAAAATACAAACCATCTCTATTTAGTTTACTGGATTTTCGACTTACGTCCATAAGAGAGGGTAGTATTTGCTGTCAATACAACTTCACATTCATTCATCAAGATATTAATTTTTACGCGATGATTTATTTATATGCAATACATTGAAATGACTTAAAGGAGAAGATATTATGCCCAACTCACCAATCAAACTCTATGCCCACTCCACTTGCCCGCAAGTCCCATCAGTTTTGGCAATGCTCAAAGGTGCAAAAGTTGATTATGAGTACATCAATATCCATGAAGATAATGAGGCGCGCGACTACGTGCGTGAGGTCAACAATGGCTATGAAAGTGTGCCGACGCTACTCTTCCCTGATGGCACAACCTTGACTGAACCCTCGACAGGTACATTATCTCAAAAGCTAAAAGAGTTTGGTTATGAAGTTCCACTACAGGTGATGCTACTTGCCAACTTACCCAAGCTGATTTTCTTTGCGATTATTGCTTTTGCAATCTTGCGCTTTATAGGTGTGATTTAAGGGATACTCAGCCAGTTATTTGCGGTATATTCGATAAGCCAACTATCTAGAACAGGCTCAAAATGATGGTTATTGGCATCTTCCCATTGCAAAATACCCATTGCCCCGACTTCAAGAGAATGATGCCCTTGTGATGTATCCCAATGCAAATCTGTCATTTTATAAACTTGAGTAACCCCATTACTATCATTTCGATGGATAAAAGATTCTTCTGTATGCCCATGAAAATGATATGTGGGAGGGAAGCTATCAAGAACAAGTCGGATTTCTTCCATTCCATATCCAAAGCTAATAAAGTCCTGTGCTGTGTCATGAGTTAGAAGCATATCAATATGATTTACATCCATATCATAAATCTGTTCTTGTTCATAAGGTTGAATGTACTTGTCTTTTTGAATGTCTTGTTCACCGGGGAGCGCGCCTATTCTACCAATACCAACAATTGTAATTTCAGACGCATCGGCTTTATAGACATAGGGTATTCCTGAGCGTAAACAAAAGACACGATTATAAATATCAACAGGGAAGATAGGTTGTTTAGCCGACTGTTCTAGTTCATCTAGCCATAGGTGATCTTCGTGGTTACCTCGTACAAATATCATGGGGGCTGTTACTTGCTTGAGAATTACTTCAGCTTGAGCATGTTTTTCAACAAAATATTGAGAAAATCCTAATTCACTTGGGTCTTTACGAGAATGTTTAATCGTTGCACTATCGAGACGTGATGGGTCAGGATATGCACCCATATCACCAGCTTGTAATATCAAGTCAATTTTTCCACCTGTCTCACGTTCCCA
>CAYGTY010000083.1:0-23280 GCA_964352825.1 uncultured Anaerolineaceae bacterium | reverse complement strand
CCATATCACCAGCTTGTAATATCAAGTCAATTTTTCCACCTGTCTCACGTTCCCACCGTGCACACAACTTAAATGCCAACAAGACACGTCCATGCACATCTGCAAAAATCGCTATATTCACAACTGACCTCTCATAAACTTTAGTAACATGTTTGATATATATCAAACCGCTAAATTATATTATATCCTAAAGGTTTATAAAAGTTTAAAGAGAGTCTGGAAGGTCAGTAATATCATGGGGAGGTTGCCACCATTAACGGAAATTACGTAACAGGATGCTCATGAGATATGCCCCACTAATTTTGTAACTCACTGGGTTTATTTGTTATATCTATGGAAAGAATACCACCTGAATGCGGACATCAAAGCAGGTTGGCGCGATATGATAGAAAGTCGGCGCGATGCGATGGTTATGAAAGTTACAAAGTCGCATATCATGTTTTTATCAAATCAAAATTTATGGAGCTAGCAATGAAATCTATTGTAATCACAGGATCAAGTTCAGGTATTGGTAAAGCAACTGCAAAATACTTTGCAGAAAAGGGCTGGAAAGTTGCGGCAACTATGCGCAAACCAGAAAATGAAGCCGAGCTCACGCAAATTGAGAACATCTCCCTTTATCAACTTGACGTGACAGACGACGCATCCATTGCAAGTGCGACGGAGCAAATCTTAAGTGACTTTGGAAGAGTTGATGTTCTGCTCAATAATGCAGGGTATGGATTGATGGGTGCATTTGAGGCTGCGACTAAAGAACAAATTAAACATCAATTTGATACCAATGTGTTTGGATTGATGGAAGTCACCCGTGCATTTTTACCCCATTTTCGTGCTAATCAAGCAGGTATGATTTTGAATGTTTCGTCAATCGGTGGACTCATTACTTTTCCTTTTATTAGTCTGTATCACAGTACTAAGTGGGCAGTTGAAGGATTTTCCGAATCGCTATCTTATGAGCTTGGTACACAGGGGATTCAAGTTAAGATTATTGAACCGGGCGGTGTCGCAACTGATTTTGGGGGACGATCCCTGACATTTGCATCACAAGAGAGATTAACAGCTTATGATGAAAGTATCGGCAAAGTTCAAGCGAGCATGGCTCAATCAGGTTTAGGTAGTAGCACAGCTGAATATCTAGCAGAAGGTATTTATGAAGCAACAACGGATGGTAAAAATCAACTCCGCTACCTCATTGGCGATGATGCTATTCAAACCTATGCAATGCGTCAAGAACATGGCGATGATGCCTTTATTGCTGGCATGAAACAACGTACATTAGCCTAAGTTTGCCAAGCCCATCTTCATATTGTTTATGCGGATGGGCTACTGTAACTTCATATCCTTCATTCAAGACCATCCCTCAGTTTATACTCCCTAATATCTTATACGAATGATAAATAAGTTACCTGAAATTTCTCTAATCAATAAAGCCTTCATGATAGAAAAACAAGCTATATGATTATGATATATTGGATATGATGTTTTTAGCTGAATGTCAATCCGTTTTGCTATACACACTATATTCAGAAGGAAAACGATGATGTCGCTCCGTGTTGCTGGAATCCAAATGCCTGTCACCCGTGATGTTCAATCGAATATCAACCATATCGAATCGGCGATTGCATGGGCAAAAAGCGAAAACGCCGATATTTTGCTCACACCAGAAGGCTCATTAAGTGGCTATACACATGAATTTGATAGTCAAGAAGTCACTACAGCACTCACGCAAATCGCACGAGTCGCGAAAGAGACAGGTATCGGACTGGCATTAGGCACATGTTTTATCGAACCTGATGATGGCGAATGTTATAATCAGCTTCGGTTTTATGATAAGTCGGGTGACTATCTCGGCTTTCATAGCAAAACACTCCCCACAGGCACAATGACCGATTCTCCCATCGGCGAGATTAATCACTATTCGATTCGTCCCCTGCGGACATATAATTTTCATGGCATCACACTCGGTGGCTTGATTTGTAATGATCTATGGGCAAACCCCGTCTGTACACCACAAGCTGACCCTCACCTGACGCACTTGCTCAAAGGACAGGGCGCACAAGTGATTCTCCATGCGGTCAACGGTGGACGGAGTCGTGCGGAATGGTCAACTGTGAACTGGGATTATCATAGTGCCAATTTACGGATGCGCGCCCGTGCTAGCAAAATATGGATTGCAACTGTCGATAGTAGCGAACCTGTGGATATTCGCTGTTCTGCTCCCTCTGGCGTAATCAACCCTGACGGCAGTTGGCAATGTCGCACAAAGGATACTGGCATTGATCGCTTTGTCTATACGATTGAGGTGTAACATAACATCTGCAACAACCATAGAAAAAGAACGTATACCCCTATAAGAAGGCTATGTTCAAAAAGGGGAGTATATGAAAGCCATTATTGCCACAAAATATGGGTCACCAGATGTTCTTCAACTTAAAGAAGTCACCAAACCCATTCCAAAAGCTAATGAAGTCCTGATAAAAATTCATGCTACGAGTGTTCATATCGGTGATACCAAAATTCGTAGATTCCAACCGGGGTTAGGGGCTGTCAAAGATATATTATTTAAGCCACTTATGGCAATCATGCTGGGGTTCACTGGACCGAGAAACAAGATACTAGGGATGGAACTCGCAGGAGAGATTGAAGCCATCGGTCAAGCTGTGACACACTTCAAAGTCGGGGATTCTGTGTTTGCCGCGACTGGCATGAAATTTGGGGCTTATGCTGAATACAAATGCCTACCAGAAGACGGCATCATAGCCATCAAACCCTCTAATATGACCTATGAAGAAGCTGCTCCTGTTTCCAACGGTGCGTTGACAGCCTTACTAATTCTCCGAAAAGCAAATATTCAAGCGGGGCAGAAAGTCCTCATCTATGGGGCTTCGGGGAGTGTCGGCACATTTGCAGTACAGCTTGCCAAATCATTTGGCGCAGAAGTCACAGGGGTATGCAGTACAAGCAATCTTAAAATGGTGAAATCACTAGGGGCTGATAAAGTCATTGATTACACACAAGACGATTTTAGCCAGCGTAGCGAGACATACGATGTTATCTTTGACGCAGTCGGCAAAATGACATCGTCACAGAGCAAGAAGTCGCTGACAGTTACAGGCATCTATTTGAATGTTCTGACAGCATCAGATGGGATAAAATTGACCGCTGAAGATTTGAACATCATAAAAGAACTGATTGAGGCAGGTAAACTCAGAACCGTCATTGATAGATGTTACCCGCTAGAGCAAATGGTGGAAGCCCATCATTATGTCGATACAGGTCATAAAAAGGGAAACGTTGCGGTCACTGTGTCACACGATAAATAATCTGAGTCACTTTAATATAGCAGATTCTATTATCATTCGGACATATTGACAGCGGACGGGACAAGCCGCAGCCCCTACAATTGTTTGGTTTTAACTTATTTTGCTATATCTCAAAGTATCGTACCGCAGGTTAAAAAACTGCCGACTCTTCACTCATATTTCATCACTTATCTTTGTGTCTATTGAAGTTTAATTTTCGAGTGTTTGTTATCATTGCCAATCATCTGAAATGCCCTCATCATCAAATCGAATATAGTCAAGAAAGATAAGATGTTATATTATTAAATAATACAGTAAGTGTTTTAGTAATTTTAATAATATCCTTATTTCCCATCTTCAAAATTACTTATAGACAAAATTAAACCCATAGATACAATAACCACCGATAATCATAATTGTTTAAGACAAAGTACTGGTGAGATAACCTCGCTGATGTAACACCCTCTAGCTTCAACCTGATTATGATGTAATTCAATCACAGAAGCCGAACACCTTAAGTTGATAGAAACTGCAAGATTCATACGTAAAACGTGGTCATTGGATTGTTTTGAGTAATGAACCACATTAGTGGAAGGCTTGAACTGTGGAACAGATATGGCAACTAGCCCAAGGCAACAGCCCCTTGGTTGTCACTGCTATTCATGATGGTCATAAACTCCGCCCAGATGTATCAGCAATTATGGCATTGACGGATTTAGAACGACTACGTGAAGAAGACCCATTTACCGCAATTTGGACACAAATCCCTAATGCGACGACACTGGTCGGGACATACTCCCGTTTTGAGGTTGACCTCAATCGCCCCAGAGCAAAAGCCGTCTACATACAACCCGAAGATGCTTGGGGTTTACATGTATGGGAAGAGACTCCCACTGCTAAGATTATTGAACAATCATTAGCCAATTATGACGCGTTTTATGCCGCAGCCTATCATTTATTCACCGAACTAGAGCATCAATTTGGGCAGTTTGTGGTCTATGACTTACATACCTATAATCATCTTAGGGATGGGTCGGATGGTGCGCCTGCTGACCCCGAAGCCAATCCAGAGGTTAATATCGGCACAGGTACACTCAATCGTGACCGTTGGGGAACAATCATCGACTGCTTTATCGAAGAGTTAAGCGCATTCGATTTCCTCGGACGGCAACTCGATGTCCGTGAGAATATCAAATTTCGGGGTGGGCAATTTGCGCGTTGGACACATGAAAACTTTCCAGAGTCAGCTTGTGTTTTATCTATCGAGTATAAAAAGTTCTTCATGGATGAATGGACAGGTGTTCCAGATCAAACTCAAGTTGAAGCGATTCACCAAAGTTTACAATCCACCACAACGGCTGTTTTAAACACATTGAAGAAAATCTAAACCAGTGGTTTCCGCGAACCTGATTGAAGAAAAATTCATCAACCAAGTTGTTTTACGCTTGGGCGAGAATAAGCGTGTCAGGCGTACCCTACCGCAATGGGGTCGTATCCATATTGACCGTCAGTTGCCGTTTTTATGTGTTTATCGCCAACCCATTCGTCGCGAAGATGCTGGGACGGAGCGTCTAATCACAGGGCAACCTGCTTATATCATTGCCTCAGGACAAAAATCACTCGCCCCAGGGTTATCGCAACTTATCGAAAATACAGTGAGAACAATGGCAAGTGCCTTTGGTAGTTTTCTCATTGTTGAAATATGGTCTGAATTAGACGCAAATCCAATTGATAATCCTGACGACCCACTACCACCACCTGCTTTCAAAATCATCCTGCCGAAAAAAGCAAGCATCACAGATACCGTTGATGTTCTGGAAAAAAAGTTGGCAGCAATCAAGATTCATTCAAAACGAGCAGATGTAAAGGTTGTGAACACAGCTAAGCCCCACCCAACACGTATGACCCCTTTATTATCAGAAGCAATGGCTGAAGATTTGGGGTGTACCACCATCGGCATCGCCATAAAATCGATTTATCGCCACAAAGAAACAGGTGAAATCCTGCCTCTTGTTCATCAAAGACTGATACGCGACTTGAATCGGGCTTTACAGCAGGCATTTTTCACCTTTGCACATGCACAGACAAAATACCGCCCAGCACACTATCAGATGCTAGGTCGCCATGCGATGGTCAAAGCTGTCTGGACAATTGACAAGCAACTCGCCAAGATTGATGGGAGCTTTGATTTTCTGCTTCAAGTCACCCCAATCAATGCCGATGGGGCGTGGGCAAAATTCAAACGTCAACGCTTCCAGAAGCCACCTGTATTCCGTTATCGTTCGCGTACCCTAGACCCTGCTTTGCTCAAACGACAATTATGGAATATCCATATTGAGCGTGTAGAAGACCCTACCCTACGCCATCTATTCCGTGAAAAACGCAAAGAACTCGATACCCAAATTTCGATGCTTGGTGATATCAACAGCCCCAATTTCTTGTATGGTAGTATGCAACTCTATGGCAAGTTAAATACAGAAATTATCACATCAGCAAAAGATTTGCTGGAGACGATCTCGCCCCATAGCAGGGAGCAGAATAGTTCCAAAACGTTTACAGCCCTAGAGTTTGCAGAACTTGCACAAGCTCAAATCGAACAATATCGTGAAGCCTGCCCCGACTTCAGCGCAGAAGTGCATGCACAAAAAAATATCACAGGGTTGATGGTTTCGCATGGTAATTTGCTAGTTGGTGATAAAGTCAAAATTTCGGAAAGCCGTGCAGAAGCTCTTATCAGCCATGAAATCGGCATTCATATTGTGACCCATTTTAATGGTCAAGCACAACCCTTCAAGTTGCTATCCTCTGGTTTAGCAGGTTATGAAGAATTACAAGAAGGTCTGGCGGTACTGGCGGAGTATCTTGTAGGTGGATTGAGTAAACCCAGATTACGCTTATTAGCCGCACGGGTTATCGTTGCCGATAGCCTTATTGATGGCGCAACCTTTATTGATTCTTATCGTTTGCTAGTGGATACGTACCGCTTCAAGCAACGTACAGCATTTAATATCGTGATGCGTATTTATCGCGCTGGTGGATTGACAAAAGATGCCGTGTATTTGCGGGGTCTCATTCAATTACTGCATTATTTGCAAAAAAATCCTCTGAGCAATTTGTTTTTCATCGGCAAGATTGCGATTAACCATGTCCCTATTATCGAAGAGTTGCAACGGCGGAAGGTGCTACAACCGCCCAAGCTACTCCCACATTTTCTAAATGATCCCAGCACCCTATCACGATTGGAACGTTTAGGTCACACATCATCCATAATTGATTTAGTAGAGAGCGAAAATAAATGAGAATCGGTTTTGTAGTAAATGAGATAGCCACTGAAGGCAAAGGATACACCACAACCCGTTTGGGTATGACAGCGATTAATCAAGGTCATGAAGTTTGGGTAATGGGTGTCGGTGATTTTGAATATGATCAAAATGATATGGTTCGCGCGAGTGCCCGTACTGTGACCCGTAAAAATTATAAGTCCGAAGAAACTTATCTCAATGAATTACAAGGACCTAAAGCCAGAGTCGAGCGAATTACAGTTGATGATTTAGACATCCTCATGTTACGTAATGACCCATCCGATGATACAACAAAACGCCCATGGGCAGTGACTGCAGGTATTGTCTTTGGTCGTATGGCATTGAATAGTGGGGTTATTGTTGTCAATGATCCAAATGGTCTAGCCAAAGCCACTAACAAAATGTACTTCCAAGGGTTTCCCGAAGAAGTGCGCCCTGCCACATTGATTACCCGTAATAGAAATGAAGTCCGTGCCTTTGCAAAAGAACATGGTGGGAACGTCGTTCTTAAACCCTTACAAGGTTCAGGTGGTCAAGGTGTCTTTTTGGTCAAACAAGATGATTTGTCGAACCTCAATCAAATTGTTGAAACCCTGACCCGTGATGGTTTTATTATTGTTCAAGAATATCTCCCCGCAGCCGCAGAAGGGGATACGCGCCTCTTTTTGATGAATGGTCAACCTTTGCAATATAAGGGAAAATACGCTGCCTTCCGTCGTATCCGCCGCGGAGATGATATGCGGAGTAACATCAGCGCAGGTGGCTCAATCGCAAAAGCAGAAATTAATGATGTCGATTTACGCATCGCCGAGATTGTCCGCCCGAAATTGGTGGCTGATGGCATGTTTTTAGTTGGCTTAGACATCGTGGGCGATAAATTGATGGAAATTAATGTGTTCAGCCCCGGTGGATTGGGGAGCGCACAACGCTACGAGAAAGTTAACTTTACCAATGCGGTTCTTGAAGCCTTGCAACGTAAAGTCCAGTATGGTGAATTCTATCGTCGCAAATTTGATAACCTCGATATGGCAACCCTATAAGCCAGTAAACCCATCAACATAATCTCAAATTAGGCTCTTTTGAGCCTTTTTTGTTATTTGGGGAAACACCATCACACACCGCCAAAATGCTTAGGCAACATTCAATCAATCATTACGACTACTCAACCACAAAAGTTTTATTGGGTTTAGTATCTATTCAACTACCTATGATTTTTACAACAAACGAAAAAAAATAACCACAAAGGCGCAGAGGACACAAAGAAAAACAAGGCTCAAAAGATTTCTCTATAAGCAATAGCAAGGCTTGTAGAAGATTCTACTCATCCCTCATAATTCAGCACGCTTTACTTGACTTGGTATTCTTGGCAACTTGGTGGTTCAATCATTTTTTGGATTCTCAGGGTAAGCTGAATAAATACGGCTTAAAGCAAAACTGGATAACTTTAATCATTAAGTCATGAGTCATGCTTGGTTTGTGACCTGATTTTGATATAATACTGCGCTATTTGTTTGATAATCTAGGATATGTGAATGACAATAAGAACCTTACAAATTTTAGTGGTGGTCTGTGTGTTATATGTGGCGGCACAGATTTTTGCGGATATTACCAGTTTACGTATCTTATTTATCGCTGGGCTGAGTATTGATGGCGGCACATTGGTTTATCCCTTTACCTTCACCTTGCGCGATATGGTACACAAGGTTGCTGGGGCATCAGTGGCACGTACCTTGATTATTACGGCGGCGGTCATTAATTTGTTGATGGCGGTCTTGTTCTGGATTGTCGCAAATTTACCTGCGGATACGATGGTCGGCGCACAAGAAGAATTTGGGATTGTGTTAGCCCCCGTGTTGCGGATTGTGTTGGCATCAATTATCGCAGAAGTCATTTCCGAATTGATTGATACCGAGATGTACGAATTATGGGTTAAACGCTATGGACAGAATAAACAATGGGGACGTGTATTAATCAGTAATGCCGTTAGTGTGCCGATTGATAGCGCGTTATTTGTCTTGATTGCCTTTTGGGGTGATTTGCCAAACGAGGTTATTTTCAGTATTTTCATCGCCAATGTTTTGGTCAAAGGTGGCGTGACACTACTGTCTATCCCTGGGATTTATCTGGTGAAAGAACAACCCAAAGATTGGTTTAAGACCGACCCTGTTTCGTAAGCGTACCGATTTACGATGTCTGTAACAGAGTGATACCTGCATGGATATTGTATCAGCGTATAATAGGCATATAGATACATTGTAAATCAGTCAAAGGGTTTCATATGTCGCGTATTTTCATCTCTTATCGACGCTCAGACTCCATCTCAGAAAGTGGACGGATTCATGATCACCTAGAACGCGAGTTTGGGGGGCGTAATGTCTTTAAGGATGTGGATGATATACAACCGGGCTACGATTTCCGTAAAGTATTAGACGAAGAAGTATCGCAGTGTGATGTGTTCCTTGCGATTATCGGACAACGTTGGGTGAGTGCCGAAGATAATGAGGGTAATCCCCGTTTGCAGAACCCCGATGATTTTGTGCGGATTGAAGTGGAATCAGGTTTAACACGGGGGGATGATGTGCTTGTTATTCCTGTGCTGATTAATAATGCAACCATGCCCAATATTAGCGATTTGCCTGAGAGCTTGCATGATTTGACCTATCGCAATGCCGTGATTATCCGCAACGACCCCGACTTTAATCGGGATATGCGCCGATTGATTGATTATATCTATCGCTATCGCAAGCAAAACAAACCGAATCGAACCCCACAAATTGTGGCAGGGGCTGTGGTTATCGCCATTGCTTTGGTGATTGGATTATTGCTTCTTCGACCACCTGAGAATCCATTACCTGAAATTGTCAGCACAACAACAGACAACCCTCCAGTGACCTCACCTTCCCTTACAGCAACACTGGCTGAGGGGGATTTAGAAACGGCACAAACTTTGTACGATTTAGCACAGGTCGAAGCAGGGAATGCAAATTATGCCCAAGCCATTGATGAGTATACAGCTGCGATTGAGGTTGACCCGACTTTTGCAAACGCTTATGTGGGGCGTGCCTTAGCGCATTCATCGGGTTTTGGTGATTACGCGAGTGCAATTTCTGACCTTGAACAAGCTGTCATGCTTGACCCCAATTATGCTGAAGCCTTTAGTTACTTGGGTCAATTTAACTTTTTTGATGCGAGTTATGACGATGTCGAGATAAACTTGTTACGGGCGATTGAGCTTAACCCAAGTGACTTTAATGCGCGTCGTACATTAGCAGATTATTACACCTCGGTTGGGGCATATGATTTAGCCAATGAACAATATGTCCTGATGCTGGAGCAAAGCGATAACCTTGAACCTGAGCAAGTCTATGCGCTGTGGATTGGGAAAGGTTATACAGAAGAAGCACAGGAGGATATTGATACTGCATTTGAGACCTACCAATCAGCGATTGAACTGAATCCTGAGCGTGTCGAAGCCTATGCCAACATCGGCAATATGTATGTTTATCGAGATATGTATGATGATGCTTTAAACTATCTGGATACTGCTTATGATAAAGCCTCCGATGACCCTGATATTGTTTATAATCGCGGTTTGGCTCATCTTGGGTTGGGGAATTATACAGAAGCACAGGCGGACTTTGAGCGTGTCTTGATTATATTCCCCAACTATACATTAGCTTATATTGGACGCGGGCGTGTGTATACAGCACTTGGGAATTATGTATCGGCAGTTGCAGATTTTGGTCAAGCGATTGCTCGTGATGAAGAGGATAAACGGGCATATTATTGGCGTGGTTTGACACATTATACGGATACCAATTATGAACTGGCAATTGATGACTTTACCACAGCAATTGATTATGAAACCTATACGAGCGAGGCTTTAGTTTATCGTGGGTTATCCTATGCTTATATCTTAGAATCAGAGTCGGCGATTGATGATTTTAATACCGCAATTGATTATGGGATTGATGACGATGCGTTGCGTTATGAGGTTCTGGTCGAATTAGGCTGGCTTGAATTGGAACAATCGGATGATGTCTTGGCATTGAACCATTTTACACAAGCTATCACCCTCGATGCTTATAATCCGCAAGCTTATGAGGGACAAGCAACTATTTTTATCACACGGGCTGACGATGCCGATAATGCCAATGAAGCCATCAACCATTTGATTTCAGCATTGGACACCTTGACGCGCGCGATTAATGTCATCTCTGACGATGTCTCATTGTATCAAAAACGGGCAGAGGTGTATTATCGATTAGGCGATATTAGCAATAATAATGAGCAGTTCCCCTTGGCGATTGCAGATTTAGAGACGGTGATTGAAGTTGATGTGGATTATGCCCCTGCCTATTATTTGCTCGCCGATATTGAACTCATCACAGCAGATGATGATAATTTGGAGGATGCGCTGGCTTATGCCGAAAAAGCCTATCAACTCGATAGTGAAGACCCTGATACACTGGGCTTACTTGCCGATATTCATGAGCAGATGTCCAATATTGATGAGGCAATTCGGTTTTATCAATTAGCAGTTGATAACAGCCGTGATGACGAGGAAGAAAGCTATTTTCAGACAGAACTCAACCGCTTATTGACCCCGTAAGGCGCACCTCCCACCACACATGGGATTGTTGTATGCCCGCCCGCATAAAACAAATTACCGAAATGGATAAAAAACTAGCCGAGATTAAAATTTTTCGGTATAATCTCGCTTATCTTAAAAACCCCAACAAAAAAGAGAGTCTGGCATGGCTGGAACACAAGTAAACCAATAACACTCATCAAGTTCATCTCACGTGTTGTCGTTTGCTGTTTTCGGTTCTCAGCTATATAGCCTTGTTGAATCACGTCGGATTGTTCGGCGTTTTTGCGTTTTAGGAGACTCTCTATGTTTGCCAGTAATATCAATAAAGTGGTACTGATTAATTTCCTCCAGCGATTCCATTTATATATCCATGCCTATGCCCTCTTATTGACAGCGCGTGGCTTGACCTTGCTCCAGATTAGCTTAATTGAGTCGGTTGTGATTGGGACAATTTTTGTGATGGAAGTTCCGACGGGGGTTTTGGCTGACCGTGTGGGGCGCAAGTGGTCAATTTTCCTCTCAACATTTTTGCTGATGTGCGCTGAGTTCATTTTTATCTTTGCGCGGGGCTTTGAATGGTATCTGGTGATTGGTATGTTTACTGGGACAGCCTTTGCCTTTGCATCAGGGGCAGTCGAAGCGATGGTTTATGATAGCTTGCCCGAAGAAGGACGCGATTCTGCAATGAAGCGTGTGATGGGACGTGTCAATAGTATGGGGCAGATTGCATTTTTCATCTCTCCGATTATCGGCGCATTCATCATCGGTGATGCCTCTCCTGATAACTTCATTCCTGCAATTGCCCTAACTGTCTTAGCGTTATTCATTGGCTGTATCGTCAGCTTGACTTTGCGTGAACCCACAACCGAGTGGTCAGCCGAAAAACAAAGCACGATGACACTCTTTCGTGAGGGTGTGTCACTCATTTTCAATAATCAGCGACTACGACGCTTGGCACTGATTGTTATTTTCACATCACCATTTACAGGGATGCTGGTCACAACTCTCGCCGCCCCCTATCTCACACAAAATGATGTTTCGCCTTTCATGGTGGGAGTGGTATTATCTGTCGGTAGCTTACTGGGGGCATTGACGCAACATTATGCTTATAAAATCGAAGAATGGCTGGGGCAACGAACAGCCATTGCGCTATTAATTTTCTTACCGGGGATCATGTATTGGATTTTGGCATGGGTGGCAGGTCCTATGGCAACGGTACTGATTGTGATTGTCATGTACGGGACAAATGACATGAAAGCACCCTTATTCTCTGCCTATCAAAATGCACTAATTAGCAGTCGTAATCGCGCTACAGTGCTGTCCTTGATTAATATGTTTGTGAGCTTGTTTCTCGCAATTGGTGCACCCATCTATGCAAGCCTTGCTCAACAATCCATCGTCTTGGCATTTTTTGTTATGGGAACTGTGATTGTCATTGCTGGTTTACTGTTGCGTGTATATCGCCTACCAGTAGAACAAAGCATAGAACAAACAGGGCAAGTCCACAGTCCCTAGCGACTAAATTCTAATCGGATGGTATGAATTTTATGGGGCGCAATTTTGACATTAATCGTATTTTTGGTAATCGTATATTCAGCTTGGTCTTCTTCCGCAAGGTTCACGAGCTTAGCCGATTTTAGCCTACCGTGTGTCGTCAATTTTCCGCTCACTTCTTCATCACTTGGGTTCACAAAGCGAACAATCCAGCCGTCACCTGTTTGTGGGGGCTTGAGGGCTGTCATCACTACCTTAGGATTATCAAAGGTTAAATAGCTGTTCTGTATTGGGTCAGGTTTTTCGTGATATTGAAACACTTGTAGCGGTGCAGAATAGGCTTGTCCTGCTCTCAACATGGCTGAGGGGTCGGCATCTTGCATGGGCATAATCGCATATTCGACCACAATATCGCGCTCATATTGTGCGCCCTTTGCAGGAATCCCATGTGTGTTGTCAGCACCTCGTTGTAACCAACCCACTGAGCGCAGTAGAGTTAAGGCGAGTGTCACCTCATCCTTATCTATAATCGGCTCAACTTCGGTTAAACCACGCGTCATCAAAACAAGCGTTTCTGCCTCACCTGATACACCTGCGAGGGTTTGCATCGGAAACACATTGACCTGTGGTTGGGTTGCAATCTGTGTACTATCTGTCGAAATCGTGCGTTTCGTTAAGCCAAATGTTGAATCAGTGACGATATGATCAACTTTGAGACCTGTTTGGATGTGCGCCCGTAGACGATGGTCTTTAGCTTTGTTGGTGAAGGTTGTACGGAAGTAAATTCCGGGTACACCGTCATAGAATGTTGCTGTGGTTGTAATATCGAGCAAGCTCAAACCACGAGTCCGTGTTAAATCATCTTTCAGTTCGGGTGCAATCCGCATCCGCTCACGGAAAATCAGGCGTTCATAGGTTGGGGTTGTCTCGACAGTGACCATATCGGTCATGCCAGCCCGAACAATCACATCAGGTTGCGGTTTACGATAATTATAAGTATCACCTGCATCGCCACCATCATAAAAACTGATGAAATCGCTAATGCGGCGGCTACCGTGTGACCAGACCAACTGCCCTCTTTCTACCCGTAGTGTCTCACCTGTTGTCTTTGCAATCGCTTTCCCCGTATTTGTCGTGACGGTATATTGGGGTTCACTATCGCCTAGCTTGAGGGTGTAGACGCTATAACCGACAGCGGAGACTTTGGCACGGAAGCCCACAGTGCAAGCATAATCACTGTCTTTATCGGCTTGTTCCCAGCTAAAATCAACCTCATCTCCCTCTTGGTCAATTAAAACATCGGGATATTTACCATCAGGTAGCACCAAATAAACCTCAACGATTTGCTCGACTGTAAAACCGTGCGAATTCCACACCCCAATGTAAGTTTCTTCTCGGGTTGTTTTTTGTACATCGTAGGACGTGGTTCGGGTCAATGTCCCTGGGAGTGCATCCAAAGACATATCTTGAATCCGTTTTGTGACATCGGCAATCCGTTGATTACGAATCTCGGTCTCTTGCGTAACTGTATCGTCACTGCATCCACTGAGGTTATTGCGAGATTGATTTTTCATCAGTTCACGCCAGCTATAATCCAGTAGCGCACGCAGGTTGAGTGGTGACTTGAGTTTTCCGTCGGTTAACGCGATGGCTAACCACGGCTCGGTTTGATGACTGAGCAAAGATTGTAAACGACTATTGGCTTGCTTGAGGTACATCCGTGTGGATAAGCGTCCCGCATTATAACCCGGACCGAGCAAGCGCAATTCGCCTTTTAATGCAGGGCGCAAGGCATCAGGTAATCCTTTGCGTAAGGCTTGCACATAATTACCTAATGTACTCTGGAGGATGGGTAATTTTACTATATCGCTGAGTTCAGGGACAGTTAAATCGCTTTCATCATCTATTGAATTCAGCCACAAAAATGGGCCATCGGGTTGTCCAAATTTTTGGTCTTTGATAGCTGTTTCAATCTCACCACCTTCATGATGACTAATGACCAATACATGGCTACCATCAGGCGCGACCCAACGGAAGGGCATGGATAAAACCGCTTCTGGAGAGGTCAACATCATCGCCGAAATATCAAATCCTGCTAAAATCTGTGGAAGTTGTGCTGTATGTTCAATGAGAGAGGGCATAAAGGCGACATTAATTAAGTCAATTCCATGACGGGTTACATCATTGCGCCCAAGCAATAAATTACGAATAAGAGACTCGCCACTCACCAGCATATTATCGACTTGAATATACCACGGACCGATACCAAACCGTCCACCTGCGTTATAAATTGCAAACAAGGCGATTAAATCAGAGCGGACTGCGGCAATATCTTCGATTAATATTGTTTGTCCACCGAGGATAACGTGCTTCAATTGTTCGACTGCATCGGTGGATGAACGGAGTTGTTCAATTAATAAGGTCATCGTATCCAGCAGTTGGGCACGTGTGACCTCAAATGTATCAACCCCTTCGCGCTCCCATAGCAAATACGATAAGAGATGCAATGTACCCAGCGAGCTTGTCGGTTGCGTGGGTGTTAGTGACGGGTCTTGTGCTTTATCAGAACTCGGCGCATCCAAAATAATCGGGTCTGCAGGTTGCGTCACTTCTTCAATGGATTGTTTTTCCGCTTGGGTATCGGAGCTAGGTTGTCTGGATTGTTTATTCTCATCGGGTACGCCTTGTACCATATGCTCTCATTCCTTCTGCGACATCAACATATCTCTATTGTACCTGAGATAGTTAAATTTCAAACAGAAAGTGATAGATTCAAACAAAAACGAGGTACAAAAGTACCCCGTTGTGGAATTTCTTATGTTAGAAAAGGCTTATTCGCTAACAGCGTCCAATGCGATGGTGAAGTCAGCGGTGACTGCATCAAAGTACCAGTCGAAGAAACCTTCTTGGACTTGTACAACATACAAACCAGCAGGAATATCACCTAAGGAGAGGTTGGTGACACCACCATTAACACTGGCATAATCTTCAAAGTCACTATTGTTGCTGTCAATTTCACTCAAGAGAACTTCTGGGTTGTAGTCGCCAGCACTCTTGATGTAACGGAGAACGAAGTCTTCTTCGGAGTTAATCACGAAGTATTCTGTACCTGTTTCGCTACCCGCAACACCTTCTGCTGCGGTATCCATAGAAAGAACTTCTGGAACGTTCAATCTCAAGGTGTATTGACCTTCTGTATCACCAGAGCGACCATCTTCACGGGTTGCAATAACGGTATATTCGTCATCAGCAGGTAATTGTGTCACGAGTACAGCATCACTGAATGTAAAGTTGTCAGCAGTATCAACAACAACTGTACCGCTGGATGCCAACACAATGATTTGTGCGGTGAGGTCATTCATGAACCCATCATCATCTTCAGCTAACATCTCAATAACAACAACACTATCCGCTGTACCACTGAAGGTATATTCAACTTCAAAAGCATCATTCGTAATTTCACCACGGATGGGTACACCCACTTCAAGGGCTTCTTGTGCATTAACTGCCGCGATTGGAACTAAGAGAAGAGCAATTACAAAAAATAAAACAATGCGTTTCATTCAAGTTTTCCTTTTTTTGTTAATTAAATACTCTCTAATCCTAGCAGAAATATGTTAAACCTGTATCTAAAAATGTCATAAAAGTTTTAACCATTTAGCCTATCCCTTGGCTTGACATTTGCCAATAAAACAATATAAAGGCGCATATGTTTTATATTTTGCTCTATCTTGAACGTATCATTTTTGAGTGTTGCTATCATCTGAGCTACAGCGATTTACAAGGAAATTACACAAAAACGACAAATTACACATACAATTAACATTTTGACTGTAAGTAGACAATGGTTAAGGGCTATAATAAAAATAGATATTGGGTTGAGAGAGGTAAATTATGCCAGAATTTGACTTCGGGCATTTCCATATAGTAGGAGAGCTTGGACGTGGTGGGATGGCGTTGGTTTATGAGGCAGTGGATACACGCACAGATGAAACTGTTGCCTTAAAAATATTGTACCCCCATTTAATGTCTGATGGAAATAACATCAAACGCTTCCAACGTGAAGCCAAAGTTGCAACACGCTTACGCCATAAACATATTGTCCCAGTGATAGATTTTGGTGAACATGAAGACCAAATTTATATTGCAATGCGCTATATGTCGGGCAATAGTCTTGCGGAGTTATTTGCAGAACCCCGTACTATCAAAATGAAGGGGATTATCCGCATATTGGGCGAAGTGGCATCCGCACTGGATTATGCACATACTCAAGGTGTTATTCACCGTGATTTGAAATTACAGAATATTTTGTTGGATGATAAACGTCATGCTTATTTGGCAGACTTCGGGATTGCACGTTTGGTCGATGGCACGCGTCTGACTGCAACAGGGCAAATTGCAGGCACACCGATGTATATGTCACCCGAACAAATTCGAGGCAAATCTGTTGACCACCGTTCAGATATTTATTCGTTTGCGGTGATGTCTTATTTGTTACTGACAGGTTACTATCCATTTACAGGCGAGGACTCGCTTTCGATTATTCACAAACATGTTAAAGAGTTCCCACCCACACCCACAGAGGTCAATACAGACTTACCCGAATCCGTCGATGCAGTGCTGTTACGTGGCTTAATGAAACTGCCTAAAGACCGTTATGATACCGCAATGGATATGGTCAAAGCCCTCTATAGTGCCGTGAATACACCTGAGCTCCATCAAACAAGTACACGTATTGATATTCGGGCGATTAACCCTGTTGATTCGGTTGAGATGGATGCGCCTGCGAATGTGGTGGATAGTCGAATTCAATCACCGACAGGGGCTGTGCAACAACCTGCGCTTCAATCTGATTTGTCTTCAGCTGTGATTACAGGCTCACAAACATTGCAAGGGAATGGATCGAGAGTTGGGATTTTTGGTATCGCCTTTTTCGGACTTGCAGTGGTTGCTATACTTGTTTTACTTGTCATTCTTGTACTGGGTGGCGGTAATCAGGATAATAATGCTCAAGTGGTTTTGAATAATGCTCAGACACAAGCCTATCAACAATCAATTATTGATTCTACATCAACAGCTCAATCTGAATTTATCATTCAATTAACAGCTGCTGAAGAAGGTGATGATGATGAGGAGGAGGATAACACATCCGATTTACCGCCAACATGGACGCTTACACCCGCTGCAACAACAACATCCACATCAAACCCAAGTGAGAGCCATACGGTAACATCGACACCCTTCCCAGGAGCAAATGCACAAATATTAGCTGTTAATGGCGCACCTGTGATTGATGGACCAGGACCCGATCAAGTAACGCGTGCCACCTTATCTAATGCGACGTATGTTCAAATTGTCGGTAAAACAGGTAAGAATGACTATTGGGAAATCGTGACAGTAGATGGTATACAAGGATATGTTGGTGTTTCATACATTGATACAGATGTTGATATTAACACCATACAAAACACCTATTATCCAGAAAACCCACCAGAGGGTCGTCAAAATGATGGCAATACAAATAATCCACCACCACGCCCTCCCAACTCAGGTGGATAGTGTATCGTTGGGGTATCGTTGATTTATAAGCTGATAAATCGTGTTATTATTCTGCAATTGTATGGTTAGATAATGCCTAGATAGATATATAGTGTAATGGAGTCAACAGATTATATGAGAGCTTTATTGATATTGCTTGTCTTTTCTATAGTTAGCTTGCCTGTGCTGGCACAAAATACCACCACAGAATTAGAGTATGACCCGACAGTTTGCTGGGATGGCAATGATACCAGCGAAGCCTGTTTGGAAATGATGACCGCTTTTCCCGACCCCGGTTATGAAAGTGTTTTAGAAGACCGTGTGACCCTTAGTACTTATAGTTTTTGGCGTGTCGGACCAGAAGCTGTGAATTTATATGATGCCCCCGGTGGTTCTGTGATTGGACAGATTCCAGCAGGGTTTAACTTTGTCAATGCGATTGACCTTAGTGTCGATGGTTGGATACAGCGCGTTGGTGGCGAATGGTTACAACGTAGCGATGCACGATACGTCGCAGCATCTTATTATTCTGGATTTTTATTACCCGAAGATTGGCAATATCCATTTGCGGAGATTCTTGACCGCACAGGGATTTATGCCTCGCTCAATCCAGGGGAAGATGGTAGCGCAGAAAGTGGCTATGTGACACGTCGCTATGATGTTTTCAACATCTTTGCAGAAGAACACGATGCTGAAGGTAATTTATGGTATCTCGTCGGACCGAATCGCTGGGTTCGTCAAGAATTTGTATCCAAGTTTGCCCCTGCCGAAAAACCAGAAGGCGTTGAAGGACATTGGGTCGCTGTCGATTTATTTGAACAAACCCTCGTTGCCTATGAAGACGATACCCCCGTGTTTTCGACTTTGATTTCTAGTGGCTTATCACAGTTTGGGACAAATGAAGGTATCTTTGAAATTTGGGCACGGCTTGACCGCGACGCGATGAGTGGTTCGACAGGTGCGCCTGATGCTTATGCTTTGCAAGATGTTCCGTGGACAATGTACTTTGATAATGACATCAGCCTGCATGGTACATATTGGCATGATGATTTTGGCTATCGTCGCAGTCACGGATGTGTCAATCTCAGTATAAGTGATGCACGCTGGATTTATGAATGGACACAACGTGCAGAGCCTGATGAAGATGGTAACCTTGTGAACTATGTGTATGTCTTTAGCTCACAAGATTACGAAGAAGATTAGTTCAAAAAGTATGCTTTTGTATGGGTGGCTCAGTGAGTCGCCCATATTATACCCTGTGTCCCCTAATGATAGTCGCCCCACTTTTGGAAAAATTACCTAAGACCCAATTGTTGACGGCAACTTGAATCATGTCGATGATTTCATCAACTTGTCCAACTCATCCACAACATCTTCAAAGTCACTTATCCGTTGACGATAGTTTTTCTCTAATAACTCATCAAGCAAGGCACTGAGCGCGGGCGGTATATCAGGACGCGCCGATATCGCAGGGATATGTGGGCTTGTCACAATCAGATGAGGCATCGGGAAGGGTTTCTCACCTGTCAGCAACTCATAAATAGTGATGCCAAATGCCCAAATATCACTTTCTTTGACAGCTTCCCCTGTTTTGAACTGCTCAGGTGACATATACATCATCGTCCCAACGGTCATATTCATGTTGGTTAAACGTGCCATATAAGTGAAGCGCGCCATCCCAAAGTCGGTTAACTTCGCTCGTCCTTCACCCGTGAGTAGAATATTATCTGGTTTAATATCACGGTGGATAATATCTTGGTCATGCACCAATGCCATTGCAGAGGCAATATCATGAGCAATTTGCAAAACATAATTCACAGAGGGTAGTTGCCCACTCTTAATCAGGTCTGCCAGTGTGCCACCTTCAACCAATTCCATCACAATGAAGTGGTCCGTTTCCCGAAAAACCGTGTCGTATACATTCACAATATTGGGATGTGTTAACTTTTCCATCGCATGAGATTCGCGTTCAAAGCGTTCAATCTGTGCATCATCCGCTTGTTTAGCTGTATCGAGTAATTGCTTGATGGCAACTGGTTGATTTGTGGTGAGGTCAGTCCCTTGATATACCGTTGCGACACCACCACCACCGACTTTTGATTCGATACGATAGCGATTATTAAGTACAACGCCAATCATTTGAGATTCTGGTAAGGTCATATGAATCCTCTTAACTCCGCTTACATATTACAGTTTATACTATCAGCAAAAATAGATTTTCTCTATCCAGTACAAATGTCATGTAGGTGTTTCCGAATTTGTCTATAACCTGATGCAGACTTAAGTGGATGGTCGAAATAATTGAAATTCTGTAGGGTTGATGCCGTGTCATCAACCATTTGTGGGCGCTATTTATGTAATGCTCAAGATAAATTGGAAATAAACCGACGGCTAGGACAGGTCGCCAGCCCTACGAAACCCTCCAAGCGCCATGCCAATAATCTGAAATGCACCCACTTGTAAATTTTACCCATTATCTGCCATATCAAAGAGTTGGCGGTAACCTGCAACATATTTTTCTGGGGAGAAGAAATCTTGTGCGAAGTGTTGAGCCTCTGCACCCATCGCCTTGACATCAGCAGCGTAAATCTTCTGCATAGCATCCGTTAAGGATTCAACATTATCAACTTCGACTAGAAACCCATTTTCACCATCGCGTATCATATCAGGGATTCCCCCGACCCGACTGCCAATGACTGGCATCCCTAACAACATCGCCTCAACCACAACCCGTCCCAAGCCTTCTGATAATGAGGGCAGAACCATCACGCGCGACTTTGCAAAATAATCGGCAAGCCCTTGTTGCGAGACATTCCCGACAAAATGTACACGCTCAAGTATGCCTAAACCCTCGGCTTGTTGGCGCAGTTCCTCAGCATATACAGCATTTTCGGGATGTCCGACCAAATGGAGTTGGGCTGTTGGATGGTCTAAATTGGCGAAGGCAGTTAGTAAGTGATGAACCCCTTTACGTGGTATCAAGACCCCTGCATACACAATATCTTGAGCCGTTTCGACTGCGATTGTTCGTTGGGTGGCTTGGAAAATATCGGTATCACTCCATGTCATAAAGCGCACTTGTGGTAAATCAGGGGCATAATGTGTTGCACGCTCAATCGTTGATGAGGAAATCACACGCACAGCATCCCCATGACGAAAAGCAAAGCGAGCCAAACCCAACATAAGCGACTGATAAACACGCTTAAGCGGAATATCACGCTGGAGAAAAACATCTTCTTCAAAGTTATTATGATTCTCGATAATTAGCCATAATCGCTTCCCAAACAGACGCATAAAGCCTTTAACACCCGCTCCGATTGCACCTTCAAATGGGCTTTGGGCGACAAGGATTTGTCCATCATAGCGGAATATCAAATACAGCAATAAGAGGGGTGAGAGTGTAAATATGGTTAGATAGCGCAAAATGGATGTGGGCGGTTGGGGAATGAGATAAAAATGCACATGCTCTGTAAATCGGCGTGGGCGCAATGAGGTCGAAAACCCTGTAATCCGAATCTCGTAATCCTCAAGCTCTGCCATCATTTGCCATTTATGGGCAGTCGTTGCCTCTAAGGGATCCGCATAACGTGCGCTACTTATCCAGCAAACTGTTTTTTTACGACTCAAAATAATTGCTCCACATATAAATCAAAGCGACCACTACTTAAATAGCCATTGACGCGGACGGTGTACGAGCCGTCTACGGGTAAGGTTATTTCAATAACAGGGTTGAGTGTCCCGTTACTATCATCAGCTTCTGCAATGACCTGTCCTGCGGAATCGAGTAAGGCAGCTACAGGGTCTAATATTTCTCCCGGTTTGGGTTCAATCCGTATCCGAATCTTCTGCCCTGCCAAACCCTGAAACACATAAAACTGATAGGCTTCGGGTTCAAGCATATCATCAAGACTCATCAATGTAGAGAAGGGCGGAATCGGTGTCGGTGATGGCGCAATATTAATGTATCGCCAAATGAGGGTGTATTGCCCGGGGTTTTGCTGTGGGGTTGCATCGCGGATTTGAATCCGATAGGTGTCTGTAATAGGGATTTCTGCCGATTGAATGAGTGCAGTGGTATCGCCACCACTATTGTCATCCCCTGCAATAAATTCTCCGTCCCATGTCAGCAGAGAAACATAAGGGTCAAAGTTTCCACTGGCGTTACTGACAGCTACATTGACAACATCGCCTTTATTCAGTTGGATATGCCATTCATCCAAGACACCCCCACGCGATAAATTGCCTTCTGCACGGGTGTTTGGTGGAGGCGAGCCCCGTACAATCGTCTCATGCGTATAGCCGATACCATAGGATAAGACATAACCGCCACCTGTATTATTCTCACCATTTAATAGCAGAATATATGCACCTGTTATCGGCGCAATAACAGCAGGAATTAAGGTCGAGCCACCTGTATTAGATTCCGTCGCATTGGTCACAACGACCAAATCACCTTCGGGGCTATACATCTCTATCTGTGGACGTAAGCCATTTTCGCCAACAGGCTTTACGCCAATGGTGAAGATTTCACCAGCCACCGCATAAATACTAAATTGTGCATAATCACCCTCATCTAATGACCCTAAGACTGGCGCATTATTGGCGAGTCGATTGCCATTGAGTGCTGGCGCGAGGGTTGGAATTAATGGAATCCGAGTGGCAGTTGATTCGGGTTGTAATGGGGCTTCTGTTGGTAATGGCACACCACCACGCGATAAAACAAGTGAATATGTGCCAAAGGTATTATCCGTGCCTGTTGCTTGTACACTATACAGACCATCCACCAGCAACTTGATATTCCGTAACTCCGCATTGCGCGAACTACCCGAATTGTCATCCATAGCGACAACATTACCCACAGGGTCATATAAAGTTAGGTAGGCATCCACATCACCAGAAACTCTATCCATACGAATATTGACAAACTCGTCTGCCTTGCCCTCAAAGGTATAGACCTGTTCCTGTACATTGTCGCTGAGGATACTGCCTGTCGGAATATCTTCATTTAAGCTCCCAACATATGTGCCGAGGTCGCTATAGGGGGGGGTGG
>CAYGTY010000082.1:18664-25583 GCA_964352825.1 uncultured Anaerolineaceae bacterium | reverse complement strand
GGCCAATGATTGAGGCGAATTTTTCCATGATGCTATAAAATCCGAAGAACTCACCACTTTTTGCAGGGGGACACATACTCGCATATAAGCTGCGACTCAAGCCCTGACTACCGCCTTGTACCATCGCGACCATCCATGCCAATAACCAAAATTCGACGGTTGCATTGAGGATGAATCCCCAACAAGCCACAATACTATAAATCAACAGTGCCAATAAAATACTGCGCCGTGTATCGAGCCAATTGGCTAAACCGACAAATTGTGATTTGGCAATAAATGCGAAGATTAGTCCGACAATCTGAATTCCTATTAGGATGCCGATAATGGTGGGTAAGCTACTTTGACGGGATGGGGCTTGGACTTCTATTTGTGTGAAGGCGATAACGTTGCCTTGTGCCTCTTCTACTTGCTCAGAGATGTTGATGATGTCGATGGTTTGATTGCCAGCACTAGGTAATTCTAATGTGACAGTTTCGCCGTAGCGGATAGTTTCATTATAAGTATCGAGAACAAAAGGAACTTGGATTTCATTATCATTATCATCTGTTTCGATAATGGTTAAGGGTTCACCATCGACATTAAACGCCATCACGCCACCATCAGGTGCAAGCCGATAGCGTAAAGTTAGATTTTGACCATTAAATATAAAACTGTTGCTCGCGTTAAGTTCATCACTACTGATATACGTCACATCCTCAGGGCGACCAGTCAACATGGTTGTGAGGCTTCCCATAACCCCCTCACCAACAAGGTCATCACCCGAAACCAATAATTCACTCCATGTGCCTGACTGTGAAAAGGCTTCATCATCAAATTGATAAATTCCTTCACCGACAAAGTCACCCTCCGTAATGAAGGGAGCAGGTTGTGCGCCAGAAACATCTTGGGGTAGAACATTGGCTAAGGTGATGCCAGCAATTGGTAGCACAATCATATTAAAGAGGATAAAGGCTAAATAGAGTGGGGCGCGGTTATTATCACGGTCGGGCAAGCGTCCGAATATGATGCTAAAAGGAATCCCGACAAATTGTACCAGTAGGAGAGCAAGCACTAACTCGACTAATCCAAAGCCAAGCTCCGCACCATAAATTGCGGCTAAGCCAATAATCGTCCCGATGGCATCGTTATAAATCAGAAAAGCCATTAAATATTTAAAGAGTTCACTATATTTTTTTAAATCACCAAAAGTTTCACGCAAACGCCCAATGCTGACCCCGATGACTGTCTCGCCTTGTTTGAGGGTTGCTGTGGCTGATGGGGGTTCGGGGACAGTGCGTAAAATCGGAATTGAGAACACCGCCCACCAAATCGCGACACTCAAGAAGGATAAGCGGATGCCAGCATTTTCAAAGACGGTATCAGGGATGAATAAGAACATGGCGACATTGATAGCTAAGAGAATCCCGCCACCGAGGTAACCAAAGGCATAACCGCGTGTCGAAACCCAATTTTGGTCTTTCTCTTTGGCGACGTGTGGCAATAGGGCATCATAGAAGATAATAGACCCACCAAATCCGATACGCCCTAAGACCATGAAGATAGAAGCCAGTAACCAATCGCCTGTATTGATAAGAACCAGCAAACCTGTCCCGACTACGCCAATGCCGATGAATATGGAGAGGAAGCGTTTTTTACCACGCATTACATCGGAGACTGTACCGAGAATCGGTGAAATCAGCGCGACGATAAACAGTGATAAACTCAGTGTGATTGACCAATAGGCGGTTGCAGTGGCTTCACTGGGGAGGGTGCTCCCTGCGACAGAGCTATAATAGACGGGCAATAAGGCGGCTAGAATGGTGGTGGCAAATGCCGAGTTCGCCCAATCATACATTGCCCATGCGTTGATGCGCTGTTTATAGGTCTTTTCATCTACTATTTGTGTCGCAACTACCATCTAAGCCTCCCCAATTCATAATTTTCATGAGTGTATCATGTTAATTTTATCTTGCCATTAAATTGGAACGGTAAACTCATATTTATTCTTAACCCCCAAATTTTAGGGGGCTGGAAATCGTGGCGTTTTATATAATATAGAAGATCTACATCTTTTAAATTAAAAACATAACCAGTGAATCTTATACTGGAACAATAGATTCTCAAGGAGTAAATACATGCTTTGCCCAAATTGTGATTTAGAACTCAAAATGTCTGAAAGGCAGGGAGTCGAAATTGATTATTGTCCACGTTGCCGCGGTATCTGGCTGGATAGAGGCGAGTTAGACAAAATTATAGACCGTTCAACTGCCAATCTGAAATCGACATCAAAGTATGATGACCCTAAGCACAAAGATCATAAAGACTATAAATATAAGAAGGAATACTATAAGAAGAAAAAGCGTGGCTCATTCTTAGAGGATTTGTTCGACTTTTAGAATAATGATAATGTGGAACGGGAGATGGACAAACCCGTTCCCAGCCTGTCAATCTACTAATTCCTTAATGATACGCCCCAAAGTGGCGATACCCGTTTGCATATCCTCTACTGTGAGAAAACTGAATGACAGACGCAGATTATGGTTACCATCGTCTGGATTGACATAAAAGCCTGTACCTGTTGCAAAGTAGACATTGTTCTGATTGGCGACGGTTTCGAGTGCATCGACGGTAACGGAGTCGGGTAATGTCACCCAGATGAAATAACCGCCTTCTGGATGTGTCCATGTGACGCTATTTGGCATATATTGGTCAAGTGTGCTTAGCATCGTGTCGCGGCGTGTTTTGTATTGCTCACGTAACCATATAACGTGCTTTTCCCATTGACCACTTTGGCAAAAATCGGCAACCAGTTTAGCTGTAAAGGGATTTGCGCCACCGCCCATTTTGAGTGTACCGCTGGTGATAAATGTCTGTATCCAATCTGCCTCTGCCGTCAACCAGCCGATACGCATTCCGGGGGAGAGTGTTTTGGAGAATGTGCCTAAGTGAAATACATTTTTCCCACCAGCTAATTGATAAAAACTGGGTGGAATATCATCAACAAAGCGAATCTCAGCGTAAACTTCATCTTCAATAATTGTAAAGCCGTATGTTTGACTCAGCTTGATGATGGCTTGTCGGCGGTCTTGCGATAGCGTGATACCCGATGGATTTTGAAAGGTTGGCACAACATAATAAAACTTAGGTAGGCGATTTTCGGCTTTCAAAGTTTCTAGTCGTTCTGCCATTTTCTCAATAATGACTCCGCCTCCATCTATGGGTATGGCTTGCATATCCAATTTTGCATCACGGAAGATATGAAGGGCATCACGATAAGATGGTGCATCAACCAATATCGTATCATTCGCTTGGGTCAGTAGGTTGGTTAATAAAGTCACGCCACCTGTTGAACCACCTGTTATCATGATGTTATCGGTTGTGATGGTTAGAGTATTGTGCTGATTAAAGCGTTTTACTAAAAACGCAATGAGGTCGGGGTCGCCTTGTTCATCACCATAATCAAACATGCGTGCCGATGACTTGGATCCCCATGCTGATGATAGGGTTTCTTGTATGGATAAGTTTGGGATTAAATCGCGTGAGGGGTGTCCCGCAAATAACGGAATACTCCCTCGCACAACACCCTGTGATGTATATTCGGGTTGATTAGTATCTGTCATTATTGAGGCTTTGAACCATCTGGCAGTGGTGATACATAGTCCCGCCCGTCTTTCATTTTGACAAATTCGGCTTTGGCTTGTGCCAGCACATCAGGTTTTGTCAGTAAATCATAGCCAGCCAATGCCATTGCTTTCGATGCAAAAATCATGCCTTTTGCGCCAATGCTTGAACCTGATGAGGCGACAGTTTGCCAGCTATGCCCCGGTGTGCCTAAAGGCCAGCAGGTGGTTGTGATTTGCCCTGTTGGGGTAATCCAACTGACATCTGCAACTTCGGTAGAGCCACCCATCAACGGTGGGGTATCGGAATGGGGCAAAACTTCTTCCCAGAGTGGATCGTCTTTGAGGTCGGGGCTGAGTGACTGGCTAGAAGATTGTTTCATCCAGTTATACTCGCGTGATACTGAGCCTTCAGGGAAAGTTGCTTGTAAACCTTTCGCAAATTTGCGTTCTTGGTCAGTAAAGCTAATGTCGTTGATTTCTGCCATTTTTTCATAGAGCAACTGTGACATCACATCATTCGGCAGAATATCATAACACCCTGTGATAAATTCAATGTCGTGGGTTGTGCCTGTCATGAGTGCCGCACCTTTGGCGATGTCTTGCATCCACTGGTAAATTTCTTCTACAAGGTCACGTTGGGGCGCACGCACAAAATACCAAATTTGAGCATAGGCAGGGACAACATTGGGGGCTTGTCCACCACTCGTGACGACACTATGAACACGCGAATCAGGATGGATATGTTCGCGCATATAATTAACCCCTGCATCCATGAGCATCACACCATCTAATGCACTTCGACCCAACCACGGTGAACCGCCTGCATGAGACGCGACCCCATGAAAATTGACTTTGAAGGAATTCATGGCTAAGGATGTACCATTCCAGACAATATTGGTACTCCCCGGATGCCAACTAATGGCTGCATCGAGGTCATCAAATACCCCATCACGCGCCATAAATGTTTTGCCGACAAGTGTTTCTTCGGCAGGGCAACCATAAAAGCGAATCGTGCCTTTGATGTCATCGGCTTGCATGGCTTCTTTGAGCGCAACAACTGACCCCATACAGGCTGTTCCAAAGAGGTTATGTCCACAACCATGCCCTGCGCCACCTGTTTCAATTGGGCTACGGTCAACCGACATCTCTTGTGATAAACCGGGGAGTGCATCATATTCACCGAGGAAACCAATAATGGGTGAGCCTTCACCCCATTCGGCAACAAAGGCAGTCGGCATCCCACCAGCACCCCATTCAATCGAGAAACCTTGTTCCTCTAGTTTTTCTGCAAGGAGTTTAGAAGCAAATTCTTCTTGTAAAGCGACTTGAGGATTGTTCCAAATTTCTTTAGCGATATACGATAATTCTTCGTCTTGACCGTTGATGTGGTCAACAATAATCTGTTTTGCGTCCATGCGATAACCTCATTATGATATGAATCTCTGATAGCTGAGATTATCGCATTATCGAATGTTTGACAAACGGATTCTTTAAGGCTAACCACTCACTTTCAATTATCTATGAACTGAAAATTTCTAAGTGCCAAGAATTTTATATAAAGTGATGCGATATGGGTAAGGAGTGATGAGGCTCTGCCCCTCTGCATCTCAGCGTTAAGTTTTTAATCGACAAGACAGAGGCTCATACATGTCATCTTTGGTAATATCCAGCCCTTCCCCAAATTTTTTGAAGAAGGGATGAGGATAGGCTTAATTAATTCCCGTTGATTTCACCAGTTGGTTCTGTTGGCAATGGGCTGATGTAACTCAATAGCTCGTCTTGTATTAGGCGCAGGACTAAATCCGATAGGCTATCGACTGTGTATCCCTTGATGGGGTCTTCGCTTTCGGGTTGCCCGACATTAAGCTCTGGACGGACATCGCCTGTTGTACCCGCTACACCCTCGTCATAGGTCAAGAACAAGAAGTGTCCCATCGTGACCTGTGCGATTTGGCGGAAGATAAACTCACCTGCGGGTTCAAGCCCACTGGATGCGATTGGATGAATTTTGATGCCTCGTGCTAAGGCAGTTTGAATCGATTGGTCATAAGTGATTGGCTCTAGCGGATGGTCGATATGCGGACGGGCATCAGCGACTAGGAAAATGAGCTTGATGGTATCTTCATCACGCCATGACATCATATTCAGGGATTGGTCTAAACCAACATTGAGCGGTTCATCCCAATCTGTATTCCCATCACCATTGGCTGTGACCGTGTTGAGGTCCGCTTGGAACTGGCTCACATCAGATGTAAAGGCAAAGCGACGGGTGACGTATTCCCAATTGTTGTGTTCACGGTAGATAACCAAACCATAGCGCACATCGACATCATTACTATAGTTATCGAGTTCACTTGATATATGTAGGATATTATTTTGCAATTGTGTAATTTCGTCTTGCATACTGCCTGTTGTATCAATCAAGAATAGCACATCCAGCTCGATTGGCTTTGCTTCGATGTTGCCATCTAAAACGGCTGTCCACTCTGAAGATTGATTGCGATCAAGGACAAAACTGGCTGTTAGATCGTCTTTTTCGATCGTAACAAAAAATTCAGTTTGGGTTTTTGCAATCTCATTGGCATTCGGGAAGAATAAGGTGCGTCCATCAGCATAGGTGAGGTGATGTTCGGCACCTCTGCCATTGGTATCAATGATAGTCACTTTTGCGCCCAAGACAGGTCGGTTATTACCATCGACTACAGTGATAATCTGCCGTCCTGTGATGTCAATATCATAGACGGGAATATTCTGGGCAAGGAAGTTACGCCGATAAAGTAAGTATCTGTCCCAATCAGCGTTATCATCAATTTCACCTGCTGATAAGTCAATTAAATCTGGTAGTGGCGGGGGAGGGACGATATTTTCGCTGACTGGCTCTGGTATGACAAGTGACGCATCAGCGACGACTGTTCCTACGGGATAGACGGCTGGATTTTGTGTCGGGGCAGGAGATGGCATTGCTGTACTGGTTGCTTGAATAGGCATACTGGTTGTCTTGATAGCACCTGATAAGTCTCCGCCAGTATTCCCACCCCCTGTATTGGGAACATTAGCTGTTTGCTGATTATTTAAAACATCAACTAATGCTGTTGCTGTAATTGAGGCGGCATTGATTGCACTTGGTATAGTTGGTTCAGCAGTATCCCAGAAATTAACGAGTGCTGTTGCAGTCAATATATCACCTGTGCTATGGATCGGTGTTTGTTCAAAGATCTCGTTTAAAGGGTCGGCTGTTAGCTGTGAATTTTGAACTATTGCAGTCATTTGAGGCATAGATGCAACCGATGTAACAATCACGTTGGGTGCAATCGCGG
>CAYGTY010000082.1:0-18564 GCA_964352825.1 uncultured Anaerolineaceae bacterium | reverse complement strand
GTCATTTGAGGCATAGATGCAACCGATGTAACAATCACGTTGGGTGCAATCGCGGTCGCTGTGATGTCAAAGTTTTCGACATAGGGCGAGGGGGTTGCTGTGCCATTGATTACTATATTTGCTTGCGCTGTCAAATCTTTAATTAGCTGAGTGGCTGTAATTGCATACACATAATCAGGTGGAATAATTGTCGGTGGTGCTTGTGTACCAACTGGCGAGCTTGTCGGTAAACTCATTGCAATTTGTGTTGCTTGAATAAGGGATTCTGTTGTTGCGTTAGTAGCAATTAAGGGTGTACGGGGTAATTCATTGAGTTGGGTTGATATACCTGAAAAAGAGGGCATCAACACAGCAAATAAAATACCTGTTCCAAATAACAAGACTATTGTTGCAGCGGCTGCCCAAGGACCATATGAACGTAAACGAGAGCTTTGTCCGCGCTTCGGTTTCTCTTGGAGGGCTTGTTGCAGTTTGTCACGTCCCCTTGATTGGGCTGAAACGGCTTCATCATCCTCACTATGGACTTCAGCAACCCGTTCACTAATCATCAGCAGGTCACGCAGATAATTGGCATAGTCGGGATAATCTTGCAGTACAGTATCGAGCTTTTCGCCATTGGATAGACGCTCAATCGCATCATCAAAGGCATTAATTAGGTTACGGTCATTAGCCATTGCTCGCCTCCTGTCCTGCTGGTTGGAGTAAAATTCCGCGTAGTGTATCGACAGCACGGAATTGCAGGGACTTAATCGCGCTGACGGATTTCTCCATAATATCGGCTGTTTCCTTTAGGGTGAGTCGCTGACCAAATCGTAAAATCAGCACTTCTTGTTGCTCGTCATTGAGCATCCGTATGGCATGGCGCATCCGATGAATCTCCATCAAATCGCCGATGTGGGTTTCTGGGTTGGTATCGGTTGGGGCAGGCATCCACTCCTCCAAATGTATAATATTCACTTTATCCACCTTTTGATAATGAGTCGCGATTTCGTTACGGGCGACACGGAATAACCATCCGCGCAGATGACTGTGAGGTGCGCTTTTTGTGCCAAGTGAACGGATTAACTTGACAAAAACCTCACTGACGATGTCTTCTGCTAGGGTGGCATCCCCTGTTTTCAGGCGCACATAATGGAATAGTGGCGTGAAGTATTGCTCATAGACCGCCATCACAGCATTATCGTCACCACTCCGTAAACGAAATAGCAAAGTATTCTCGGTTGGGTTATCGGGTAACACGATTAGAAACATCGCTCGACCTTCTCTGGTGTGTTGTCCTACCTATGTAGAGTATAGGGTTGCAAAAAGGTTTCGGTCAATTTTGTAGATTGGATTTTTTGAGGGACTTTACTTTGCAAAATGCTTAATTCGAGGCTATGGAGGGGAAATAAGATAGATCTTCAACGCGCCGCTAAAGATTTTATCTCCTGCGCGAGTGATCTTCTATTTTGATGTTACCCCTGCAAAACTTGTCACGAATTTGTCGGATACATTTCTCTGTTTCTGGTTATGATACTTTGTGAAAGGTGGTTATCACGATGGATACACTCAAACAGCTCAACGAAGCAATACGCTACATCGAAGACAACATCGCAAATGATATTGATTTTGGAAGAGTCGCTCAACTTGCTTATTGCTCAGAACATCATTTCCGCCGAATGTTTTCATTTCTATCTGGCATGACGCTGAGTGAATACGTTCGCCGCAGACGCTTATCACAGGCGGCGGTGGAACTGCAACATAGTGATATCAAGGTCATCGACGTGGCGATAAAGTATGGTTATGCTTCTGCAGATGCATTCACAAGAGCTTTCCAAGCATTGCATGGGTTGACACCAACAGAAGCCCGAAAGGAAGGTGCATTCCTCAAAGTGATACCCCCAATCAAATTTCAGTTAACTATTCAAGGAGGTATCGAGATGGATTATCGTATTATAGAGAAAGGCGCATTTTATATTATAGGTCTTAAAAAGCGCATCACACTTATTTATGAGGGCGTGAACCCAGAAGCATCTGAGATGTTTAAAAGCCTAACAGAAAATGACATTCGTAATCTAAAAGCGATGTCAGATGTTGAACCACAAGGGCTTCTGAGTGTATCCGTCAACTTCAGTGAAGGTCGAGAAGAAGGTGCACAGCTTGATCAATTCGTCGGGGTAGTGACAACGCAGTCTCATTCTAATCAGTGGTCGGTATTACCTGTTCAGGCTTCGACATGGGCTGTCTTTACTGTGCGCGGAGAATTCCCTAAAGTATTACAGGATACATGGGCGAGGATCTATGCTGAATGGTTTCCGATTTCAGAATATGAACTCAATGCTGGACCCGAAATGCTCTGGACAGAGAACAAGGATATGCCCCTGACCGACTATCACAATGAAATCTGGATTCCGGTGGCGAAGAAGTCAAACTAAGGTGGCGCGTTGTGCTATCCCTCGAAAACTCATCTATATCGCATGGGCTTGTGTCACTAAACGACGCTATTTTTCAGCAACAGGCCCATGTTGCTTGATTCATTCTTGACATTTAATACAGTATCTTCTTCGTGTTATGTATTTGGATTCATATTGAGTTTCTAATTGTAACTTATCGGTCATTCTTCAGGTTTCATCAAATGAATCGCAGAACTTAGATTTTCGAGCGAGTTAATCTAGGTATGCCATCGGTGAATTGATATGTCGATTATCCATAAGTATTTAGCTTATATGAATTGTTGATTTGAAAAATCCTGCAACTCATGCGTAAAAAACACGTAAATGTGTATAATATATTAGATAAACCAATAATCTCTATGATATACTGGATATATCATGATTTTCTAGAAATTTAGGTCAGTGAGGGGATAATCCAAATATGCCATCTATATTACAAAAAGTCCAAACCTTGTTTAGCGCGAACATGCACGGCATGATTGACCGTGCCTTGGAAACCAACTCGCTGAAGGTGATGGACGAATACATCCGTCAGGTAGAACGTAATCTGGAAGCACTCGAAGACTCTGCGGCAACTGTGGGTGGGAGTGTACGTACACTGAAACGCAAATACGAAGAATTCTCCAACCAAGCCGATAAGCTTGACCGTGACATCGATACCTTGATTTTACGTGGTAAAGATGACCTTGCGGCAGCAGCACAAGCAGAACTCAATACCAAACAAGAACTCGCACAAGAATATTATGAACAGTGGCAAGCACAAGAAGAGCAATTTCAAAGCATGCTGAGTATGCGGATGAAGCTTGAAGGGCGTTTGACCACAATTAAACAAGAACGCGAAAAGATGCGCTCTTTGCTGGAATTGGCAGAAACCAAGAAGGTCATGACCAAAACTCTCAAGAGTATGGACAAATTGGATACAACTGGTGACCAAGAAATCGATGGTTTGCTCGATTCCATTTACTCCAAAATTGACCAAGAAGATGCTCGTGCCGACATGGCAAGTCGCAAACTATCCGACCAAATCGAAGATACAGTGGGTATCGGTCAAGTGGAATTGCAATTGGAAGAACGTCGCAGTCGCTTACTCAATAAAGATTAAGCCACACTTGAAAACGATATGAATATTTTGTAGGGGTGAGACATGTCTCACCCTTTCGGTTAATACACCACAACACATAACGCTAAACACATTTGATTTTCCTTTGAGGAATGATTTTGTATTTCTAAGTTTCACCGTTTACAATAAGATATAGATACAACGAAGTACACGCTTCCGACGTATTATGAGTTAGACAGTTATGGAGTCGGATTGATTATGGCAGATAATGATAACGCACGGCAAAAGATATTTGGCGCACTCTTGATGAACGCCTTACTCCGATGGGAAAGCCTTGTCACGATTATGGTGACGGCAATACTTTTCTTATTTGTGCAAGATGTCAATGTGCCAATTATTGAATGGCAACCGTGGTTTTGGTTAGTCTTAGGTGGCTTGGCAGAAACTGCACTGGTTGCCTCGACATTAACTGACCCCGAAGCAACAGAACAAGCCCTTGCGGAAGATTTTGAACGTGAATATGATTTGCGGCATGTACGCAATCGGGTTTCTCGGGAACGCTTACAGGATGCCTTTGAGTACCGTCGCAATATGTTGAAGTTGGTTGAACGTAGTAAAGGCTCGATGCGGACACGTTTGCGGACATTGGTCAATGATGTCAGTGATTGGATTACGCACATGTATAATCTGGCTGAACACATCGATATGTTTGAAAACAACGACCTTGTCATGCGTGACCGTAAACAAGTTCCCCAACAAATTGAAAAAGTTAAAATTCGCATCCAACATGAAGCTGATGAGCGGGTTCGCCAAGATTTGGAAACTCAATTGAGTCGTTTGCAACAACAGCAGATGAACCTCGAAGCGACTGTCAGTAATATTCGCCGTGCTGAGATTCAGCTAGAAAGCACTTTATCTTCATTGGGAACAGTCTATGCTCAGATGTCTTTGTTGGGTGCAAAGCAAACCGATGGTGCATCAACTGTCCGCCTCAGTGTTGAGGTCAAAGACGAAATTGATAAACTCCAAGACACAATTGAAGCAATGGACGAAGTGCAAATGCAGAGTGTGCGCTTTCAATAAGTCACTCAAAAACAATAACCATGAAGGCACGAAGAACACAAGAAGGGCAAGATAAGTGAGTTTAAATTCCACTATCGTTGCCCTTTTACTTTAATTGGGTATAGAATACCGAGTTAATCGCGCCTTCGTTCCTCTGTCCCTCCGTGTTAAGTTTTTCAATAGATGGTGGATAAGCAGTCAGCAGGTGTGTAAGGGATGTTAGCTGAAAAGCTGATAATTGAATTGCTCATTCAAGGTTTATATTCATCTACTTAATGTTTAATTTCTTGACACTGAATCAATCTACCACTCCGCGATTGACCCATCCTTGCGTCGCCAAACAGGGTTACGCCATGCGAAGTTATCATCAGCGACTTCACGGACTTTAGCTTCATTCACTTCAATGCCTAAACCTGGACCCGTCGGCACAGCCACATGACCATCGCTATAATCAAAGACACTGGAATCGACTAGATAATCGAGTAAATCTGCGCCTTGGTTATAGTGAATGCCTAAACTCTGTTCTTGAATGAGGGCGTTATAAGCAACTGCATCCACCTGTAAACAAGAGGCAAAGGCAATCGGACCGAGTGGGCAATGAGGTGCAAGGGCGACATCATAGGCTTCTGCCATACTCGCAATCCGCATCACTTCCGAGATTCCGCCAGCATGTGATAAATCAGGTTGGATAATATCGACAACTCCTTCATGTAGGATTTGTTTGAAATCCCAACGGGAATACATCCGCTCACCTGTGGCAATTGGAGTTGAGGTACTATTCTTGATGTCACGTAGGGCTTCATTATATTCAGGTAAAACAGGTTCTTCAATAAACATGAGGTGATACTGTTCCAACTCTTGAATCAGCATCTTTGCCATTGGTTTATGGACGCGCCCATGAAAGTCAACTGCGATGCCAAAATCATTCCCAACTTGTTCGCGGATAGCGGCAACTCGTGCTGATGTGGCTTCGATATGTTTGAAGCTATCGACATAATGGACTTCTTCTGTCCCGTTCATCTTGATGGCTTTCAGACCACTATCGAGGCGTTCTTGAGCCTGTGCTGCAACATCAGATGGACGGTCGCCCCCAATCCACGCATAGACCTCGACTTTATCACGGACTTTACCACCGAGCAGGTCATAAATCGGTACATCATGATATTTACCTTTGATGTCCCATAAGGCTTGATTGACACCTGCCATCGCACTCATCATAATCGGTCCGCCCCGATAGAAGCGTGCGCGATAGAGCGTCTGCCAGATGTCCTCGATTTGGAGTGGATCGCGTCCGATGAGGAAGTCTGCCATATCTTCAACTGAGGCTTTGACCGCGGCTGAGTGCCCTTCAACGACAGGTTCACCCCACCCAAAATATCCTTCATCTGTTGAGATTTTTAGAAATAACCAACGTGGCGGAATATTAAATAATTCTAGTTTCGTGATTTTCACTGTTTACAGTCTCCTTTAATAGGTTTTCGCATTTGTTCTGGACTCAAGTATAATAAGCATATCTCTGACTTCAAAATTTTACAGAAAGGATACTCATTTGAAACATTTGAGTAAGTATATTAAAAAACCACTCTTTATGATTCCCTTTACCTTTATATGGCTTTTCCTTATCACACAAATTAACATCTTTGCCGAAACCACAGGTGATCATGCCGAAGGGGGTAATCCCTTTATTCCTCTGATGTTTGCATTGGGGGTTATCTTATTGGCATCACGGGCAGGTGGCGCAATTGCCCGTAAGCTGAATCAACCGCGTGTTCTCGGTCAGCTTATCATTGGTGTGATATTAGGTCCTACGGTGCTGGATATGCTCCACTGGGGCATTTTGCAAGGAATTGACTTGCAAGGTACGGTTAAAGAATTTGCGGAACTCGGTGTGCTATTATTAATGTTTAATATCGGACTGGAAGTTCATCTGAGTGAACTCGCAAAAGTCGGTAAAGTCGCCTTATTTGCTGGTTTCTTAGGTGTTGTTACACCGATTGTCCTCACGGGCTTGGTTGTGATGCCTGCGGGTTATGGTTGGCAACCTGCATTATTTGCTGGTGTGACCCTAGCTGCGACTTCTGTCAGTATATCCGCACAGGTTTTACTGGAACTTGGTTATCTGAGAACAAAAGAAGGGAATGCCTTGCTGGCGACAGCATTAATTGATGATGTCTTGGCAATTTTGGCAGTTTCCCTGACGCTTGTCATTGCTGCGCCGAGTGGTGGGGAGAGTGGTGATGTTGGTCAACTGCTTATCATCATTGCACAAATGGCAGGCTATATTATCATCGCATTTTTGATTGCTTGGTTTGTTTTACCCCGCCTGATGATATGGATTCAGTCACGCCCTGAATTATCGCAATCCTACGGCATCCCGATTTTTGCCTTAACCACAGCGTTGTTATTTGGCTGGTCAGCGGAATATCTTGGTGGTGTGGCAGCGATTACAGGTGCGTTTATTGCTGGGGTTGGACTCAGTAAATTGAGCAACCGTAACATTAAACACGATATAGAACAGACGATGAGTCATCTGGCTTATGTGTTTCTGGTGCCGATTTTCTTTGTTGACGTGGGCTTAGAGACGGATTTAAGTACCTTTCCCTTAGAGTCGATTCCCTTCATGTTAATTTTATTGCTGATGGCTGTCATTAGTAAAGTTGTGGGAGCAGGTATCGGCGCGCGATTAGGTGGCTTTAACACCATTGAATCTTTACGAGTCGGCGTATGTATGATTTCACGGGGTGAGGTGGGCTTGATTATTATCTCGATTGGCTTATCCAGTGGCTTGCTGGATTCCACCAGTGAATTATACGCTTCGTTATTTATGGTCATCTTGTTGACAACTGTTCTCACACCACCGATGGTACGTTGGATATTCCAACAAGGGCGCGATAATAAGCCGACATCGGATAATCCAAGTTTAGCTACATCTAACACAGGAGGCGCGTAAATCATGAAACTCATTATCTTGATTACATCCAATATCGAAAATGGATTAGAAGTTGCGAACCGTTGGCAAGAAGCAGGCGCACCGGGGGTAACGATTATTAAAAGTGTGGGGTTATATAGCTTGCAGGAAAAAATCAAAAAAGGAACGATGGAAGTTCCGCTCCACATCGCAAGTTCGATGACAAGCATGATGGCGTATATGCTCGGTGAGATGGAACATACCAATCATGTGCTGTTGTCGGTTGTACCTGCTGATATTATCCCAACGCTGATGGACGAAGCGCGCGCTGTTATGGGTGACTTATTGAAGCCCAATAATGGGGTTGCATTTGTCGTTTCATTAGATGAAGCCATCGGCGTTCGTTTGCATAAAGACGAAAATAGTGAATCTTAAAAATTCTGGGAATTTGGTCTTGAGTCCAGCTTAAAATTTGATATACTAACTAGGCTCTATTGGGAGGTAGCTCAATCGGCAGAGCAGGTGCCTTTGGAGCACAAGGTTGAAGGTTCGAGTCCTTCTCTCCCAGATAAACATAATTCAAACGAAAAACCACCATTTATTCGGTGGTTTTTCGTGTTTTAGTTAGAATTTAAAGCTAAAATGATCAAATAGATGTTCGAGTCTTGCTAGTCACACAAACTGTAATGAAACCTGAAACAATCAACCAAACCTTTCGAATTAGTCTATGGAATGTTTTATAGCCGAATGTTATGCCACGAAGCAAACTGATCCTTCGTGAGTAATGCTTGCACTGGCTCAGTTCTTTTCGATATTCGATGAATTTTCCGAAATATCTAAGCATAGTTGATGAGTTTTTAATGCATCCGAATAATTACAGTAGACAAGGGATGGGTCATGTTGTTGGATAGCTTCAATGAATGCGCGATTCTGATTCAAGTAAGAATTTTCCTGTGATTTAATCTCATATCTCTTGTGACCATAATCATAAGTCACTTTTGCCATAGTGACATCAATCAAAAGACCTTCACAGATCAGTCTCAGACGGATATCAGATGAACCTGATAGTAAGCATGTAGTACTCACGATTCCAGGTACACTGTTGAAGTGTAGGAGTGCTGTATTGACATCTGCAATGTCGGAATCTGGATACTGTGGACGGTTGTGCTGTGCTGATATGCTACTAATAAATTTTGCCTCACCTACTAGAGACCGTGCTAGATCGATCAGATGCGTCGCTTGTTCGACTACTTGACCACCACTAAGGCTCTGATGTTGCCACCAATCTGTCGATGGTGTAGATCCATGCCATGTTACTACGACTAAGTGTACCGGATGATCCTCAAGTAACTTGCGCACCTGTGGAATCGTATCTAACGCACGCATGTTATATCCCACGGCCACAATTGCATTATGATCTTGAATCATTTTTTCGATGTTGTCTGCGGTTTGACGATCCAATGCTAGCGGTTTTTCCACTAGAAATGGTATGTTGTTTTCGATCAGTTTGTGTTCGATAGCTCCATGTGCGCTAGGCGGAACTGTTACCCAGACAGCATCGATTGTTTCATTTTTGATTAATGTGTCTAGATCTGGATAACCACGACCACCCCATTGAGCTACAGCCTTATCGACATGCGCAGGCGTAGGCGATGTATGCCCGACAATTTCAATATTAGGTAAGGTAGTCAACACAGCAAGATGACGCTGTGCGATCTTACCTGTACCCACAAATGCGAGTTTCATTACACGACTCCTAAGTTATCTTGCTCTACTGTAGAAGTTCTCGAAAACCTTTCAGTTTTCGATAAATAATGCGATTGGAATCATGCCCCCTGACTGCACCGCGATAGGCAGTACGGACAAGATAGATTATATCGTCCCCATCAAATTGCCAATCAACATATTGAAAACCAGTGAGCCGAGCTGAATCTTCAGGGGTTAGACCTGATTCATCTTTCATCAAGGTTTTAATCACCCGCCAGTTAATCAAATCTTCCGAAACACTCAGCGATAGAAAATTACGTTGATGAGGGAAATCCGTATAATTATTGACTAAGGACAGATATAAATTGGTTTGCGGATCATGACGGATCGTGAATTTTGTTCCACCACCGGGGAAATCAATGAAACCTGTTGCTGGATCAAATGTGACTGTTTTACCCCCATCTTCGATTTTGACAATGGCTGCACGATCAACAAGTGGTCGGCTAAGGCGTAAGATATTGCATAAGTCTCCATCGGGTGCAACAACAACATTACCTTCTATCCATTCTGTATTTCCAGCGTCTCCCCAATGTGATGGCATTGTGTCGAGATCTAAAGGTAATTTATTACTCATTGTCCAATTGGATGCATCCAGCAAATCAGCATCAATGGGGGCAGAGATGACCAGCGACAGAAAAATACGTTTATTCACAGGTTCAGTACAATCTTCAAATGCCCGATAGAGTCGTCCGTTATGTTCTAACACTGGCATGGGCGCACAATGATAATTCGGTGCATCATGAAACACTCCACCCTTGAATAAGAGTCCAGTTTTATCATCGACGGGATGCGTCCAAGTGAACCCACCATCATCACTCCGACGAATAACAATTGAACCATACTGTTGTGATGTGCCAAGAATAAAGATACTGCCCTCATGCAAAAATAAATTGCTCCAGTAGCAGTTCATGATATGGTTGACATTCACCCAGCTAACACCATCATCTTCGGAGCGATAGATACTGGTTAAGGATTCTTCACTTTCGTGGTTGCGTGGCGCACCACCCCTCAAGCCAAAGTAATCATGAGATGCAAGGAGAACCCCGTCTGGCAAGCGCAAAATGCTAGGACTACCGAGGAATGTTTTAGATCGTTCTGGTTGATATTTCACTTCATGACCAAGCATAATATGTAACTTTCATTCCTTATTTTCATAAAAGATTATTGAAATCTTAGGGAAGGGCTGTATAAGTAATAAATTGAAGCTGATTGAGTTTATGATGTAATCAAAAATGGGGCTCGCAAACAATCTGCGAACCCCACCACTAGTTTAAGGTTTATTCACTCACAAACCATTGATCGGAGTGTCCACTCTCAAGATGCGAGATGTAAACCACACCGTCAACAGGTGTGAAATTTTTGAGTCGGTTGGAGCGAATGAAGATTTCTGGTGCTTCACCCACTGTACCGATGTGGAACAAGTTCTCAACAGTTCTACCAACAAGTTCAGTACCCATTTCGAGGTATTCTTCTGAACCGATTTCAGTTAGTTGCCATTGTTCAACCATTTCCATTTGCTCGCGTTGGTATTCAGGGGGTTCTTCACCCTCTGCACCATCCGATAACCACCATTGCCGCCATGCAAGACCGCCACCGACTGGTGTGGAATCAATACCATAAGGTGGACGCAACCAGAATGGACGTTGATACAAGTCTTTTTCGGATACAACATCTGCAAACCAAACCGATACATCGACTTCGTTAGCAAGTAGAGCTTGCTGGAATGCTTCGCGGGTACTAGGGTTAATTTCAACATTAACACCTACGGCTTCCCAGTATTCAGCCATCAATTCCGAAATCGAAATCCGGTTAATAGCATCCCAAAGTACGATAGACAGTGGTTCACCATCTGGACGCAACCGCATACCATCATCGCCCATTTCTAAGCCCATTTCATCGAGTAGCGCATTGGCTTGCTCAGTGTCGTATTCTGCATAGTAGGATCCCATCCAATCTTCGTAGAATACCGAAGATGACGATACACCCCATTGCCGTGGTACTGCTTGCCCAAAGAATAGAACTTCGTTAATCTCATCACGATTTACAGCTAGTGACATTGCTTGACGGAAACGCAAATCATTGAAGATTTCGTTCAATACAGGATCACCAACTGTAATATTGAATTGATATTTTGCCATTGCACCTTGATCGGCAGGCCATAAGATCGTTGTGTAATCGCCATCAGCTTCACCTGCTTTAAGCACGGGGAGATCACTGACTTCCATATTGTAGAAACCATAGTCGATTTCACCAGCTTGTACATTGAGAATTACAACCTCTGGCTCAGCCAAAAGCAAACGAACCTGTCTATCGATATAGGGTAATTGATTACCTTCGGTGTCAACTTTCCAGTAGTACGGATTACGTACATAGAATTTATTACCAAAGTCATCAACTTCTTCTAATACCCATGGTTTGATTACAGGTAAATTAGGGTCGAAGTCATCTTGACCGACCTGACCATCCATGTGGAACTCAAAAGCAGCCGCCCAAGTGTCATATCCTTCGGATTCTGCAAGAGCTTGTGCATCTTCATTATAATCAGCGTGCCATTGTTCAAGGTAATGACGTGGCGCAAATGTGAATCCCCAATCAGACCGTCCAATAACAATCGGAAGCGATGGATTTGGTACTTGAGCAGTGAATGTAACTGTAAAATCATCGACCTTTTCGACGACAATTGGATCACCGCCAGGGGATAGTTGGCTAGGCATATTAGGAAGTTCGGGGTGCATCATGATATCGTTATACCAGAACATCACATCATCTGCTGTCACCGGTACGCCATCACTCCACTTCATACCTTTACGTAGTGTAATGGTTGCAACTGTGAAATCATCAGAAAGTTCAACACTTTTGGCAATCTCAGGAAAAATGACTTCCCAATTGGTTGAGAATCCTGTTAAGTGCTGATCCCATGCGGTAAAACCTGTGTTACCAAAGGAGGTCGGATTTGTCGCATTAAAAGTAATTTCGCCGCCATATGTCCCAATGGATTCACGAGGTTGAACAACCATAATGTCGTCGCGTTCGGGTAGACGATCTTCGATTGCCGGCAAATCTCCAGCCGAAACCATTTCTTCTAACATAGGTGCTTGATTGAAGGTATCAATGGTGTTTCCGGCAGCTTCATATTCGTCTAGTGACCAAGTTCTAAGATTATCTGCTGGTGAAAATCCTGGTTCTTGTGCTACAAGAGGTAATGATAATAGACCGATGATGGCTATTAAGAATAGCACACCTACGATACGTTTTTTTGAACTGAACATTTTAAGTAGACTCCTATACAAACATATTTTAAATAAAACTCTTTATGTATTCACTATCCACAATAGGCAACCCTCCTCTTGACTTATGCGATAAAAAACGCCTTTCAGAGCAGTATTAGTGAGTGATAACCCTTCTTATACACTGCGCTGCGAGGTTTCAAAATTGAGTTACATCGCTTTCATTTGCGATGCAATGTAGTTCAATACACGCATTTCATAGTCGTTTAATTCTGCATTCGTAACCCGACTAATGGTAAGCATGTCAACTTCATTTTGCTGGTGATAGTATTTTGCACATACTGGATATTTGTGATGTATGGTTGGATCTGCCATACCGATCAACGCTTGAATTTGTTCAGCTTCTGGTGTTTCAAAAATCTCACATAATTGGGCAACAGCGTGCGGATAAAAATTCGCTGCAATGCCACAATATCCACGTGCGCCACTCCTTAATGATTGGAGTAAGGTTGTGGCATCCGCGTTATAGATGCCTAATGCTGTACCTTCTGCCGCGTGAATTTTGGCTTGAACTTGTTCAATAGAGCGTGATGTTTCCTTGAGTAGGTGGAAGCGTCCAGTTTGTGCTGCCCAATGGACTAATTCTGGTGAAATAAGCCGATGATAAGGTTCAGGACATTCGTATAAAGCCAGCGGTATATCACCTGTCAGACGCAGTAATTGCTCAACATTTTTCTGCCAGACCGAATCGTCTTCGTCAGGTTGTGCCATCTCACTAGCGAGAACCACGACAACTTGCACACCTATATCAGCCATTTTCTTAATAAACTGAGCTTGCTGTTCAATTGAACGAACAAACGTCCCCGATGCAGTTACTGGAACACGTCCATCGGTTTTGGTTACAACCCGTTGTGCTAACTGTAAACGTTCGTCATCAGTTAAAGCAAACATCTCACTGGATTGACCTACAGCAAACAGACCCGCGACACCCGATTCAATATACCAATCGGTCAAGCGATCAATACCATCCCAATCAATTGATTTATCAGCTTTAAGTGGGGTAATCATTGCTGGTAATACACCACGAGGAAATTGAGTTGTCGTCATATAAAAATCCGCTCCACTAAAGATTATTAAAACGTTCTGATTTTTGAACAAGTAATGATGGTGTTGCTGGGACATATCCCATTCGTCTTGAGATTTCTTGTGCAACATAGAGCAGATCTGTCGTAAGATGATGAGATTGGTCACTAATAATATGAGAGTCTGCACTTGAGACGCTACAAGCACCAATAGGTTTACCGTGTCCATCACGAATGACAGCCCCTAAACAATATGTACCTTGTTCATGTTCTTGATTGTCAATTGCATAGCCACGTTCGCGAGACCGTTCCAATTCTTCATGGAGTCGATCGATATTCGTAATCGTCATATCGCTGAATTCGGGTAATCCGACTTGTTCAACAATCTCATCAACTTGATCTGGAAGCAATGCCGCCAAAATAGATTTTCCATTTCCCGTACAGTGAAGATGTGCACGTTCTCCCATAGCTGTACGAGCCATTAAACGGTTTGATGATTCAATTGCATAAATATAAAGAATGTAATTACCATCCAAGCAAGTCAGATAAACAGATTCTTTGGCGATTTCTGCCAGTTGGCGCAATAGGGGGGCAGCGCGGTCACGTAATTCTACATTCACCCGAACAGCTTGTGATAAGGCGACTAATTCTGTTCCAAGTGCATACAAATCATCATTTACCTTTTCAATCAATCCCCGAGAAATCAACGTTCCCAGAATATTATGGGTTGTACTTTTGGGCATAGACAATCGTTTACTGATTTCACTTAGTGTCAAGCATGGTTCGTCTGTTGTGAAAACATGCATAATATCGATAGCTTTTAGAACAGATTGAATCATACAGGAACACCTTCTAGCTCTAGTTGCTCAGCAAAATGACAAGATACAAAATGACCTGGTGTTACTTCCTGTAACACTGGACTTTCTTGTCGGCAAATATCCTTTGCATATTTGCATCTTGGATGAAAATAACAACCCGAAGGTGGATTTGCAGGATTTGCAACCTCACCTGATAAAATAATTTGTTCTTCTTTGAGTCGTGGATCGGGTTTAGGAACAGCAGACAAGAGTGCTTCTGTATAAGGATGTTTGGGACTTAGATAGAGTTCTTCAGTTTCTGCGAGTTCTACGATCTTCCCAACATACATCACAGCAACTCGGTCAGCAATATGTTCAACAACACTCAGGTCATGAGCAATAAAGAGGTAAGTTAGACCGAGTTGTTCTTGTAAATCTTGAAGCAAGTTGAGAATTTGTGCCTGTATCGAAACATCCAGTGCAGAAACAGGTTCATCTGCAACAATCAGGTTTGGGTTCGTTGCTAATGCCCGCGCAATCCCAATTCTCTGACGCTGACCACCACTAAAAGCATTAGGATAGCGATTGAGATGCCCTGTATTCAAACCAACGAGCGTAGCTAATTCCTTGACACGTTTTTCTAAATCTTTACCGCGAGTGCCCTGTGCCCATAAAGGCTCTCCAATAATATCGAGAACGGTCATCCGTGGTGAAAGAGAGGAAAATGGGTCTTGAAAAACCATTTGCATCTCTTTGCGTATGCGACGTAATTGCTTCTTATTTAGTTTTGTAATATCAATATTTTCACCATTACGGGTTGTGAGGATAACTTCACCTGATGTCGGATTCATTGCATGCAAAATACAACGCCCGAGAGTGGTTTTACCACATCCAGATTCGCCAACTAAGCCTAGAACTTCGCCTTTTTTGATCTCAAAGTTAACATCATCAACAGCCTTTACATAACCGACAGTTCGCCTCAATAAACCCTTCTCGATGGGGAAATATTTTTTTAACGATTTTACCTGTAGGATAATATCATTCTGCTCCATGGTTTAACCCTTCTGGTAGTGTTTCGCCGACTGCATTTAACACTTCAGGATAAACAAAACAAGCGGCTTCATGTCCCTCATCAACCTTTACTAATGGTGGATCAACACGATCACATAATCCTTTAATAGCAACTGTACAACGTGGGAAAAAACCACATCCAGCAGGACGATTAATGGGTACAGGGACTGCACCTTGGATGGATTCCAGTCTACCTCGTGACTTCTTACCGATTTTCGGTATCGATTTGATGAGCGCAGATGTATAGGGGTGTTTGGGATTATAAAATAAGCTATCAACGTCAGTATACTCAACAATACGCCCTAGATACATCACTGCAACATATTGAACTGTACGGGCAATGACACCAAGATCATGAGTGATATATAAAATTGACATGCCAAATTCATCTTGTAGATCGCGCATAAGTTTGAGTACTTGTGCTTGAACAGTAACATCAAGAGCCGTTGTTGGCTCATCAGCAATCAGTAATGAGGGTTCACATGAAAGCGCCATCGCAATCATTGCTCGTTGTCGCATCCCACCTGATAATTGATGCGGATATTCGTCAATCCGTTGTTGTGGGTTAGACATACCAACACGCCCTAGCATATCGATTGCAATTTCTCGTGCCTCCTTACTATCTCTTGTACGATGAACACGAATTGCTTCTACGATTTGATTACCGATTGTATGGAGTGGCGAAAACGATGTCATCGGTTCTTGGAAGATCATTGAAATTTCACCACCTCGAATCTCACGTATTTGCGAGCCATGTGGTGGGAGTTGAGTAAGATCGACGGTATCTCTATTCTGCTGATAGTATCTCACGTGTCCAGAAATATCTGCAAAGTTGGGAGCAAGCCGCATGATGGTTCGGACTGTCATACTCTTTCCACAACCAGATTCGCCTACAAGACCCATCGTCTCGCCACGACTAATTGTGAAACTCACACCATCGACAGCTTTCAGTAAGCCTTCTTCTAATGGTAAATAGGTTTTAAGATTGTCAACTTCTAATAAGACATCATTCATGATCAAACCTTAAACATGTTTGTATGGATCGGCAGCATCACGTAAGCCATCACCAAGAAAGTTGAAAGCAATGACAATCACAACAACGACACCCCCAGGAAACAATAACCATGGGTTGAGTGTGACTGTTTGTACATTTTGTGAATCTTGCAATAGTGTTCCCAAACTGACAGCGGGTGGTTGGATACCTAAACCAAGAAAACTCAGTGCGGTTTCTCCCAAGATCATTCTCGGTATTGCTAGTGTGAGATGTACAATTAGGTAGCTTGTGAATCCTGGTAGGAGGTGACGTGTGATAATTGCTCTTTCACTCACACCTGATAATGTTGCCGCAAGCACATAATCCTCTTCACGCAGGCTAATGAGCTTACCCCGAACAACGCGGGCTAAGCCTGTCCAACCAACGGTTGCCAATACTAAGGAAATGCCAAAATAAACTTGAATGGGCGACCAATCAGGGGGGACTAAAGCAGCTAGTGCCATCCATAATGGTAATGTCGGTAATGATTGCATAAATTCGATTAGACGCTGGATAAACGTATCAACAGCCCCGCCGTAATATCCTGAGATCCCTCCAAAGAATAACCCTAAGACAAATCCAACAGCTAACCCCAATAGACCAACAAATAATGATGTTCTTGCACCGAGCAACATACGACTCAATAAATCACGACCAAGTCCATCTGTACCAGATAGAAAAAATACACCGGGTTCATCCACACCAAAGAAGTGAATATCAGTCGTAATGAGGCCTAGGAGTTGATATGATTCACCCTGTACAAAGAATTGAATGAAGTATTTCTCGCTGGTATCTTCAACATAAGTACGCTGAAATGTTTCCAGATCGAGTTCATTTGTGATTTTATAGACAAATGGGGGCAAAAATGTCCCGTTTTCATCTACAAAACGAATTGGAGTGGGGGGGGAAAAAAGGTAATCGGTGTGTCGTTGAAAGGCACCGTAAGGAGCAAAAAATTCTGCAAAAATAGCGAGCACATAGAATATAATAAGGAACCACATACAAAGAAAGGCAACACGATGCCGTTTGAATTTACGCCAAACCAATTGTCGTTGTGAAAGAATTTCATATTGTAATGGATCATCGTTGTTTTCTATTTCGTGTATCACTGGGGTCGCCATCATTAATTTGCTTTCTCATAACGAATGCGAGGGTCTAACCACATTAGAAGTAAGTCAGAAATAAATACACCGAACACGGTTAGTACACTTAACATTAGAAGCATACTCGCTGCGGCAAATGTGTCCTGAGCAATCAACGCTCTCAATAGCAAAGGACCTGTAGTGGGTAAGCCGAGAACAATAGAAACAATGGCAGAACCTGATACGATTTGTGGTAATAGACTGCCGATGTTGCTTACAATTGGATTAAATGCCATCCGCAGTGGGTATTTCATGATAAGTAACCGCTCTTTTAGCCCTTTTGATCGTGCGGTGATGACATATTGTTTCTGAAACTCATCGAGGAGTTGCGCCCGCAGAATACGTATCAAGCCGGCAGTACCCGCAGTACCAATAACAATAACTGGCACAGGCAAGTGGGTTAACATATCCCAGAATTTGGCTAAACTCCAAGGCTCTCGTAAATATTCAGGCGAGAATAAACCACCCGGTGTCACGCCAAAAACACGGAGCATAATCACCATGAATACAAGGGCAATAAGGAAGTTCGGTGTTGCTAACCCGATTAACCCTAGAAATGAAAAAATATAATCGCCTATGGAATATTGGTTCACTGCGGAATATAAAGCAATTGGAATTGAAACGATGTAAATGAAGATAATCGATGCAATGGAAACTACCATTGTTAAGAATAGTCGCTCTTGAATTAGAGGCCATACAGGCTGTCCCCATTCAAAGGATTGTCCAAAATCACCTTCTGTTATAAGAGGAATAATCCAATTGAGGTATTGTTCATGTAGTGGACGGTCCAGACCGTAGCGATCTCGCAAAAAATCTAGTTCTTTTTCATCAACTGGATTCCCCGAGGCTTCGAGTTCGAGTGCATAATTTTGAATCCAACTACCAGGTGGCAAATTGATAATATAGAACGACAAAATTGATACTAAAAATAGTACAATCACCATATAAAATAGTCGTCGTAGAAAATAATTTACCATTTAATT
>CAYGTY010000081.1:0-25630 GCA_964352825.1 uncultured Anaerolineaceae bacterium | reverse complement strand
TGAACACGATTACCTGAGATCAGTTTACTGTCCCAATTAATCGGGTATGGTCACTATGTCAATGTGATCGGAGATGGAACAACAAACCCATTAGGAATGGATAATTGCTAATGCCTACTTTCAGAGTGATTTATCGAACCTATGACAGCACATTAGATGAGCTATCTATAAACGAATTTGAGTACATGATCGACACATCAACAGCAATGATGGCAGTGAATGCCATCTATACAGGTCAAGCAGGAGTTGAAATTGCTGATGGCTATGATGTTGTAGATATTGTTGAGATAGGAGAATAAATGCAACAAGACAATATAACCGTATCTGAAAAACGAAGTCAGTTTGTCATTCCAAAAGTAGACATCCCTGATATTGTGACGCTTATCATGGCGATTGTCGTTGCTTACCAAATGATTCAGGGTATTTCACCAGATACAATTGCAATTGGAATTGTTATGGGTGGAGTAGGCAAGAATGTTTATGGGGCAAGTGAATTCAAACGACAATAAATTAAGTTATGTTTTAGGCGTATCATCATCTGTAGATACGCCTAAATGAAAAGTTCCTTTAGTCGGAACTACCCCACCGTTTAATGATCTGATGGACTCGTGCAATTGAAATATCATAATCACATGACAAATCTGCCAATGTAACACCTTGATTGTAGAGTTTTATGATCTGTTTATTGCGTTCTGCTTTTGGTCATCTGAATTTAGAAACAGGTTTTTGAGGTGGCTTACTGAAACAGTAAAGCCACTCTAAAATGATTAGAGTGGCTTTTTCAAGACTGTGTACAAATGTAGTCCCTACGGGACTCGAACCCGTGTCTCCACCTTGAAAGGGTGGCATCCTGGGCCACTAGACGAAGGGACCAACACAACGATGTAAAGGATACAATCTTTGGTAATAAAAGTCAAGGGATTACTTCTTTTGTTTTTGAGGGTAGATGGGTATAATTAAAATCAGAACATATATTCTATAAGGCGTATTGATGATAACAGGATTAAGCTATATCCCAAATATAATATCGAACAAAACAGCAATCACACTCCTATCCAAAATTGATGCCCTGCTGTGGCGCACAGGCTTCAAACGTCGCGTACAGCATTATGGCTATATCTATGATTACAAACGTCGATCAGTGGATACAGACATGTATCTTGGTGAACTACCGCACTGGTCACAAGATGTCGTTTCTCTATTATTGAATCACCCTCAATTTGGTGTTGAAGCTGACCAAATGATTATCAATGAATATTTACCAGGGCAAGGCATTAGCCATCATATTGATTGTGAGCCATGCTTTGGAGATGTCATCGCTTCATTCAGCTTAGCGTCCAGTTGCATCATGAGCTTCATAAAGCCATCAACTGGAGAAAAACAAGAGTTGCTATTAGAACCCAATAGTCTGTTAATTATGGGGAGTGAAGCGCGATATGATTGGCAACATGGCATACCTGCTCGCAAGAATGATGTTTATGAAGGGGTGAAGTATCCACGTCGTCGGCGGGTTTCCATAACATTTAGGAAGGTTATTGTATCAACTTAGAAAAGCGTTCTTCATCACCACGACGCATCAAACCAAGTGATTGACGTTGAGCGAGCAACTTTTTGACTTGCTGAGGCGGGATTTTGGCTGTGATGTCACCCACTTGCAAGGCGCGATGAATGATATTTGCGCCATGCTCAAGGCTTTCCAACTTCAAATAAGCATTCCAAAGACCATCAGCGACAGTTAACGAGCCATGATTCGATAACATAATCGCATCATGTTCTTGAATGAGTGTTGTAATGGCATCGCGATTCTCAATACTAGCTGGTGTAGAATAAGGTGCAGTCGGTATAAGCCCTAATATGACAACCATCTCTGGAATAATACACTGTTGGAAATCATAGCCAATCAGTGTAAGGGCGACGGCAGTTGGCGGATGAGCATGAACAACTCCATTAACATCAGCGCGTTGTCGATAGCATTCAAGGTGCATGGAACTTTCTGAAGTAGGGCGCAAGTGTTTATTCACAGAGGTCGGTTCATCAACCCGTTCACCATCAAGATTAACAATAATAAGTTGCTCAGGTTGCATGAACCCTTTTGCAAGACCACTCGGTGTTGTTAAAAAATGATTATCATCTAAGCGTGCCGATATGTTTCCAGCAGTACCATCAATATAATTATTTTGACGCATCAAACGTCCAATATGGCACATCAATTCTCTAAGTTCCTGTTCCGATTGTCCCACAGATTACCCTTTATTCTGGAATATAGGTATTGGATATTTCGTAAACAATAACTGAGTTTTGGCGACCTTTAACCGCCAGAGGACCTCTCAAACGCGCAAAGACAAAATCTTCAACAGCTTCGTAGACAGGTTGACTAATCAGGATTTGACCATTATCAGCTAAGCCTTGCAACCGTGCAGATACATTGACAGTATCCCCCACAGCCGTATAATCCATTAATTCGGTTGTGCCGACGTTTCCGACAACAGCAACACCTGTATGAATACCAAAGTTAATTTTTAAGCGATACGGTTCAGCCAGTGTTTGATGAAACCACGGCAACTCATCTTGTATATGCAAAGCAGCTTTGACTGCATTACTAATATGCAATTCTTGTTCGACAGGTGTATTGTAGAGTGCCATCACACAATCACCAATAAACTTATCAATCGTACCATTATAGCGTTGGATGATTTTTACGACGAGGGAATGATACTGGTTCAAAACACTGAGTAATTCTTCGGGGTCAGTATGTTCGGATAAGCTGGTAAACCCTTCTAAATCCGCAAATAATACCGTGATGGGCTGTAATTTACCGCCCAATTTAACCTGTTCTGGCGATTTCAACATTTGTTGAACAATCGGTGCTGCCACAAAACGCTCAAAGGTATCACGAATTTGTTGTTGTTTGGCTTTCAAGTCATCAGTCTGAACTTTAGACTGTAGGCGTCTTTCTACACGGGCAATTAATTCTCTAGGACTAAAGGGTTTAGTCAGATAATCCTCTGCACCCAAGGTCATCGCATGAATCCGATTTTCAACATCACTCAATGCCGTCAACATAATAATCGGAATAGAGCTGGTGAGTTCATCTTGCTTGAGTTGCTCCACAACCTCAAAACCTGACATCCCCGGCATGTTTACATCTAAAACCATTAAATCGGGATGATTAGCTCGGGCAATCTCTAAAGCTGATATGCCATCCACCGCAGTATGAATATCATAACCAAGGGTATCTAAAATATCACAAATCAATTCAATATTATCAGGATTATCATCAACAACCAGAATTTGCAAGATACCCCACCTCCCCTAATCTAGAAACTTGACTAATTTTGATGCGAGAACTTTTAAATCAAGAGGCTTGGTCATATAGTCATCACAACCTGCTTCTAAGGCACTTTCTCTGTCACCAACCATCGCATGTGCGGTTAAAGCAATAATGGGGATATGGGATAATGAATCTTTAGATTTAATAATACGAGTCGCCTCCCAGCCATCAATTTCAGGTAAAGACAAATCCATTAATATCAAGTCGGGGCGTTCAGACTCCGCCTTCTCTACGCCAGTCTTCCCATCCCTAGCTTCGATGACTTCATAATCCATCGATTCTAATACATCGATAATAAGAGTCATATTATCTCGGTTATCTTCCACAACGAGTATCCGCTGATTTGCCATAATTTACCTCGCACTATGTTAATTCAATCGTGCATTCTATTTATTGGTCTAACGGCATCACATTAGCTTGGTAAGGCAAAGCAATATAAAAAGTGCTTCCCTGCCCGACATAACTCTTTACCCAAAGCAAACCATCATGCAGTTCAACCAGTTTGCGTGCAATCGTAAGACCCAAGCCAACACCTTCGTATTCACGGGTTCGGCTGCTATCCGCCTGAGAAAACCGATCAAAGATACGTGCTTGGTCTTCGGGGGCTATACCTGCACCTGTATCACTCAATTCAATAACTGCCCAATGACCATCTTTTAACCATCCAATTGTTGGAAGTGTAAATGATGAACTCTGTCCATTTTCAACATTGGTATAAGTAATTGATGCTTTAATTTGCCCCTCTGATGTAAATTTTAACGCATTATCCAATATGATTCGTAACACTTGTTCGATACGTTGTTGGTCACCACGATAAATGGGTAATGTATCTGATAAGTTTATTATAAGTTCAATTGAAGACTCTTGGGATTCAGGTTTGAATTCATCAACAATTTTTGTGATAGAGTCTGCCAAGCTAAACTCAGCCACAATCAGTTTCATACGCCCTGAATCAATCTTATTCAAGTCCAAAATGGCATTAATAATATGTGTCAGGTTTTTACCATTACGATAAATCCGTTCCAACCTGTCCAGTTGTTTTTGCTCCAGTTCACCATACATATTAGTCAAGAGCAGTTCGCTATATCCAACAATGGAGTTTAGAGGGGTTCTCAATTCGTGGCTCATCGTTGCCAAAAATTCATCTTTATAACGGTTTGCCTGCAATAATTCCCGGTTAAGGGATTCTGTTTTAGATTTTTCTTGGGCAAGGTCTTGGATCGTGCGTTGAAGTTCATTATTTGTCAGTTGTAAATCTCGATTTAGTGCATCTTGAGGATTCGCAACTTGTCGCAATAAGATTTTTGCACCAATCCAACCGAGAGCGACCGATAATAGTATAAACTCCAGCCCAAGTGTGTTCGTCCAAATATTAAAACTAGCAATCATATATGCAAAGAAGAGCATCAAGGTTGGGCGAACGAGTAGTGATGAACCATCTGTTACAGAATTCAACATCAACCAAAATGATACAAGTAGGTATCCTAGTGTGATGCCGATGAAGATATAAGCCCATATCGAGACTAGCGTTTGTTCAGCCTGTACCGCAAAAGCATTATTTGTCCAGATAATTCCCAAACCAATGACACTAACAATCGTTATTAAGATAGTTAATCCATCGTTTAAATCCGAGCGAATTTCAGCAAAACAAACAATAAAGGAGAAATATACAGCTACCGATAATATAAACCCACTGAGCTTCAGGTTCGCAATAATTTGCAAGAACTGACTATCATTGCTATTGGTGAAAAAGAGCAATTGTTGGAAAAGCGAGGCAGCAATCCAAATAGCAACAATAGCATTCGTTATCACAAGCAATCGCTGGGTTTCATCATGGCTAGCAGATGTCAGTAGAGAAAAAATCAGACCACCACAGATTGATAAGCCGATAAGATGGATAATCAGAATACCAATCTCGATAGCATACATGGTATTAACCTTTCAAAGGATTAATCATCATAGGACGATAGATGGCTCTGAGCCGTTGAAGATTGAAGCTCATCTCTAAAATCATCAACATCCATCTTATCTAATAAAGAATCTAATGCAGTCTGCTCAAATTCAGCAAAATGACATATATCACAGGTATATACTGCGATATTGGGTACACTCAGAAGCTGACCAGCGATAACATCAACAAATGTCGTTGTCGTTAACTCACATTGTCCAACACCACATCTAGGACAGGGGATTTTATTTGATGGTTTTGTCATAATCCGTCACTAATCCGCAAGGATACCAATAGAAGAAGGAGGCCAATAGCGCAAAACAACTTGTCCAACAATTTTTGTGAGTGGGACAGGTCCAAAACGTCGTGAATCACGGCTATTATTACGATTATCGCCCATCATAAAATACTCATTGGAGGCAAGTTCCCAGCTATCATCACGACATCGATTAATCATACAATCTTCTTTGATATAGGGTTCTGGTAATGGTTCGCCATTGATATAGACTTTTTGTTCACGAATCTCAACGGTATCTCCGGGTAAGCCAACGACGCGTTTAATTAACATAATACCTTGTTCGGCTTCACTCGGTACAAGAGAGTTAAAAACCAGAATATCCCCACGTTTTGGGGACCCAATCAAATAATTGACACGACTCACGACTAAACGGTCATCCCCATAAAATGTCGGTTCCATACTATGACCATCAACCAAAGACCTCGGGATAGCCAAATCAAATAACACGGTGACTGCAATGATAAATACAACCGTTCCGATTGTTTCCATCAATCTACCAGGAACTTTTAGACGTGGACGTGGTAGCTCATTTGATGGATTTGATAACATAGTGACTCCTTATTATAGTCAACACAAGAAAACTTTGTATTTTATAACACTAATTACAAAGATTTATGGTTATTAAAGTCATTTTTGACATATAGTGATAATAAATAGAAGGTTGTTAAGCAATATTAAATTGTAATCTATGCGACTTTAGTATATATCAAAATTATAAACTGAACGCTTATCCACCGCAATATACAGACTTTTTGAATGTATGGCATAATACGCTAAGCAAGGAATATCATTTTTGTTATACTTGAATCATAGCCCACATAACAAGGAAGTGCAATGTGTCTGGTGAAACCATACTTGTTGTAGACGACGGTAAAGAAAATAGAGAATTTGTAGTTGAATATGTTTTGAAGCCAAATGGTTTTGAGTTTTTAACAGCACGTGATGGACAAGAAGGCTTGGAGATGGCACTTCAGCATCGCCCTGACCTAATACTGCTAGATTTGCAGATGCCACGTTTGGATGGTATTGGGGTTCTCAAAAAGCTGGATGCCAACCATATGGATATTCCTGTGATACTGATGACCTTTCATGGCTCAGAAGAAATCGCAGTTGAGGTGCATCGTTTAGGTGTTAAAGATTACGTCAAGAAGCCCTACACCCCTGATGAAATGTTGGATGCTATTGAACGTAGCTTATCTGAAATCCGCTTACGGCGGGAAAAAGAAGCCTTAACAGAACGGGTCATTCATGCAAATCGTGAGTTACAACGTCGTTTGCAAGAACTCAATATTCTATATAATGTCGGCAAAAGCGTAACAGCAACCACAGATTTAAAGGTCTTATTGCCACGCATCGTTGATGCCGCCATACAAATTACAGGGGCTGAAGAAGGATATATTTATCTTTTAGAGAACAAGCAACTGGTCTGCCGCGCCCAAAAGCGACGTGAACTTGCTTCTGCGGAGTATTCTGATTACGAGGTTCGAGACCCTATCGCGCTTCATGTACTTAAAAAGGCAAATCCAATCGCCTTAGGACAAGAGCAATTACAGTCAAGTGGTGAGGATGCGCCTTCATCTGTAGCCTATGCCCCACTGATTCATGAAAAACGCCCTGTCGGCGTCATTGGTGTCGCCAACTTTTCACCACAAGCACGGACTTTTGTCAGTGATGATAGCAACTTACTTAGCGCTTTGGGAGATTATGCCGCCATCGCAATTGTAAACTCGCAGAATATGACAGCATTACGTGAATCACGCGAACAAGTAAAAGATACCTTTGAGCGATTTGTCGCACCATCGGTTGTACAAAGAGCTATTGCAAAACCCGATAATGTTACACTAGGTGGCGCACGTCAAGAAATTAGTGTCTTATTTGCAGATATTCGTGGATATACAGCATGGAGTGAAGATGCCGAGCCAGAACATGTGGTTGAAGTCTTAAATCACTATCTGAGCTTAGCGGCAGGGGTCATTCTAGGATGGGAAGGCACACTCGATAAATTCTTTGGGGATGGTCTCATGGCGATATTTAATGCACCCGATAGGCAAGATGACCATGTCCACCGCGCGGCTGATGCTGCCATTGCCCTGATGAAAGCCGCTGCCGAAGTTAACGAGATCTATGGACATCGCCTGACCTATAGTGTCGGTGTACATGTAGGAGAAGCGGTTGTTGGGTATATCGGTACAGAACGTGCCCTCAACTATACAGCTATCGGTGATACTGTAAACCTAGCCAAACGCTTACAAGAATCCTGCGCCCCAGGGCAAATTATCGTTGAAGAAGCGGTTATCAAACGGCTTGGAAATCAAGTTAAAGCACGTCCATTGGGTGACTTACGTGTTAAAGGTCGTAAAACACCCGCCTTTGCATATGAACTGATTGATGTTCTACAATAATATCGTGGGGATTTATTTATTATCCCCACAATATTCATTAGTCTTTCTCATTACGTGAACGGAAGCTCAACCGTAGTGGCGTTCCCTCAAATTCATAGGCTTCACGGAATTGATTTTCAAGATAGCGTTTATAGGTAAAGTGAACCTGTGTGGCATCATTCACATGGAATAATATAATGGGTGGGTCAGTCCGTACTTGTGTCGCATATAAGAACTTCAATCGCTTCGTCCCCTTACCATGAGGGGGATGTTTCTCAACAGCTTCACGCATGATTTTGTTTACATCGGCAGTTGGGATACGGAAAAAGCGAGCTTCCCATACACGACTAGCAACTTCTAATACTTGATGAATCCGCTGACCTTCTAATGCGCTGATAAAGATAATCGGTGCATACTTCACAAAATGCAGTCGGTCACGAATATTTTCAGTTACCTCGTTGATGGTAAAGGCATCCTTATCAACAGAATCCCATTTATTCACAACGATAACAAGACTCTTAAACTCTTCGATGATATATCCAGCAATATGTTCATCTTGTTCGGTCACACCAAGCTCGGCATCAACTACTAATAAAGCCACATCAGCCCGAGAGATTGCATTCATCGCACGGATGACACTATATTTTTCAACACCGACTTCGATTTTCCCACGACGACGTATACCTGCCGTATCAATAAGGGTCACTTTTTCACCGAACCACGAAATATCCGTATCAATCGCATCGCGTGTTGTACCCGCAACAGGGCTTACAATCGCACGGTCTTCGCCAATCAATTTGTTGAGAAGCGTGCTTTTGCCCGCATTCGGACGCCCAACAATTGCAATTTTGAGATGCTCACCTTCATCTTCGGTGTCATCCCATTCATCGGTAATCTTGTTAACCTCTTTGATAACTTCGTCTAACAAATCACCGACACCTAAACCATGAATGGAACTAATGCCAACAACATAATCCAAACCAAGACTATAAAAATCATAGACCGCTTGTTCATGTTGCTTATCATCTATTTTGTTGGCAGCAATGATAACAGGTTTATCTGAGCGACGTAAAATTTCTGCAATCGCTTCATCGGCGGCTGTTGCCCCATGTTGAGAATCAACAACTAAGATGATGACATCTGCGCCTGTAATTGCAATCAGTGCCTGTTCTTTAATCTCCTCAATAAAATCAGCACTACCTTCAGCTAAAGGGGATTCATCTCGTGTTCCAGCCGGTTGGTAAACTTCGATACCACCTGTATCTATCAAGCGAAAGGTCACGCCATTCCAAAAAGATTCTCCGTATAAGCGGTCGCGTGTTGTACCTGGTATCTCATGTGTAACCGCAACACGTTCGCCAACGAGTCTATTAAATAGTGTACTTTTGCCTACATTGGGACGACCCACCAATGCAACAATTGGTTTTCTTGCCATATGTGTTTATATCCTTGTCATATCGGACATATAATTTTAGTGAAAAGTGCGATTCTGTGATAGGGACAATTTCGATACTTATTAATCAACAGGTGTGGAAAAGGGAATCGGCTCTTCTGTCACTTCGGTTTCTGGAATAGTCGATACAATCTCAACATTTACAACAGCAGGTAAAAGTGAAGCATTCCCAGCATCTAGTTCAGGTTGATTAATGGAAATTGTTGGAGTCAAGTCATACCGCCCCGGTTCTAACCCATTCAAATCAACAAGCACCTGAATTCCCGATGATTGCAGATTTTCGACTAATACGCTGGGACCATTGATAATTGTTGATACTGATTGAGGTGCAATTGTGGCGGAGTAGCCCTCGGTTAAACCAATACGTCCAACTGTAATATTATCAAATTGACGAACCGCAATCTGTGGCAAGATACCAATATTCACAGTAATATCGCTATTCCCACCAATCACAAATAATTCATCATCAGGCAAGCGCACAGGGACAACAACTTCAAAATCTGATGTACGATCCTGCAAATTAATAGGTATGGTAAAGATAGTATCATTGACATCCTCTAATTGTTCAGATGCCCCACCAATAAAGATTGTCTGTGGCGTATATGTAAAGGTAGATAAAGTATATCCGTCGGGTTGTGTACCCACTAAGATATTGGGGCGAACAGATACCTGCTTCACATCATCTCGTCGCGTTATGTTAACCGATACACTCACCGTCTGAGGGTCTATCGTCACATCGTCTACACGGTTTCCATCCGCATCAACCGCAAAGAGACGCGCATCGACTTCAATTGGATTTTGATGCGTGGATAAATCCAACAACCCACGAACCGAGACAACCTCAGAAACAACCTGAGATGCCCCACTCACGACGACTTGGAATATGTCATTAACAGGTGCTTCATTCGTAAATCCAATCGGCGGCGGCTCTGCTATAACAATTTCTATAGGCTTCTGGAAGGATTCTCGTTGTTCAAGCTCCACCGTAATCTGTGATGGTTGGGTCTGTGCGATAATACGTTGTTGTTCTTCCGACTGCGGTAAAGCAACGGTGATTTCTAATGGAATGGTATGTGTACCCGGACCTAAACCTGTTAAGTCTGCTCGTATAATCACATCATCAGCACGGCGTGATGAAACTAATGTTTGTGCAGCTTGTATTGTCACACTTGCAAATCGGGTGGGTGTATTGGTTAATACAGTTGACTCATCTTGAATAATTTGAACAGGAATGGATGAAAACTGTCGTCTAGTAATCGGGTCAGATGATGTTACAGCAATATACCATACACCTGTGGCTAATATCACAGATACAATAACCCACACCATATTCCCCACGACACCTGCACTTAATAATCGTTGCATTATTGATTCACCTGTTGTTCACGCCATGTTTTTAGGCGCACACTTAAATCTTGAATCGCTTCTCGTACTCGGCGAATAATAGAGGTGTTGGAATCTTGTGCAGGACCATAATACGCGCTTAACACCATCCTCAGACGTTGTGTATCCAGTCGTGGAATCATACGCCCCGCATTAGAGATTGCAATTTTGCCGGTCTCCTCAGAGACAACCACACACAAGGCATCACCCACTTCACTAATCCCAACCGCTGCCCGATGTCGCGTTCCCATATTGGGATTCGGTAGATTACGACTGGCTGTTAAGGGTAATACACATGCAGAAGAAGCAATACGCCCACTATTATCAATAATCACTGCACCATCATGCAGTTCGGTTTTAGGCCAAAATATCGTCGCCAGCAAATCAGCAGTGACCATACTATCCATCATTGTTCCTGTACGAATATATTCTTGTAAACTACTGTTTCGTTGCAAGACAATTAATGCACCGTGCCGTCGTTCCGAAAGTTTCTCCGTTGCAGCACAAATCTCATCTATCACAGTTAGGCGGATTTGGTCAGGTGCTTGACGCGTCCCAAACACAGTACCACGCCCCAGTCGTTCCAATGCACGACGTATTTCAGGTTGGAAAATCACAGGAATTGCAATCACCAGAGCTGTCAAACCATTGACCAACAACCAACTCAAGGCTTGTAGCTGGAAGATACTAGCAACTGCAATCAAGGCAATCACAATTAAGGCAATACCCCGAAATAACGTAACAGCTTGTGTCCCACGAAATAAGAATGTCACGCTATAAAAGAGCAAACTTACAATTGCTATATCAGCTATATCAGCAGGTGTTAGGCTTTGTAAGACAAATACAATCTGATCCACGAATCTGTTTCCATCCCGTTATTAAAAAAGCACGCCATATTGAACGTGCCTTGTGATGTTCTATTATATGTAACACGTTTGAAACTAAAAAGATGTTACATTCTCTATTGTAATGGATTATCCGCCGAGTTGACTAAGTAAACGCTGATAATCTTCGACACGGTCAGGTTTCAAACCAATAATTTGACGAATAGTATTGGCAGCGTCTTTATGGGCGCCCATCTCCAGTTGCAGTTCACCTAAGGCATCAAGCTGTTCAATTGCTTCGCCTTTACGCCCTAAGCGTTGGTAAATCTGTGCCATCCGTGACCGTAACGCTGTATCTGCTGGGTAACTACTGACAAGGTCTTCTAATATTGCCGTCATCGCATTAATTTGCCCTTTTTGTGCAAAGTAACCGAGCAGTGCATCTAGCCTTTTAACTGCCTCAACAGCATTCCCCTGCGTGAAATAAATCTCTACAAGCGAGCGTAGTGATTTTTCATCAGTCGAATCTAACTCAAGAATTTCTTCATATACCCGTTGAGCTTGCCGTGTATTCAAGCGCATCTGAGCAATATCAGCAATACGATGTTTGATGTTTACGATTTTCGATGGGTCAACATTCACACGTCGTGCTAATTTTTCTGCATTTGCATAAGTTTGACCTGCTCTATCAAAGTCACTCAATTGTTGATAGGTATTTGCTAACCCAAGGTAATGGTCAAGCGCCTCATCCCAGCGTTCTTCATCCTCTAGCAAACTAATCAAATTCATCCGAACTTCCACATCAAGCGGTGCCATTTCCAGCACTTCACTGAGGATAGAAGCTGCACGTTGATTTTCATTACGGACAATATATGCCTTTGCCACCATATTATATTTATCAATCGCTTGACGAATACGTCCTTCTTTCATCATGACTTCCGCCATACGAACATGCACAGGCAAATAATATGGAGATTGTTCAACAGCAAGGTGCGCTTCATCCATCGCTAAGACATAGAGTCCTTGACGAATATAGCGGTCAATCATAGAGACTGTGTCCGCAATCGCATCGCCACCTTTGACAGACAAAATTTCAAGTAAACCCTGCCCACCCTCATCACGAAATGTTTCTTCCAGATGACGACGTGTTTCAGAAATCCGTCTTTTCCACTCATTTCCAGATAACAAACTGGATAAGCGTTCATTCACAGGTCGAAGTGCATCCCCCTCACGTTCCCCTAATGTTGCAAGAAGGTTTTCGTAAAGCGCGGTTAATTGTTCAATTTCTTCATCACTGGTCGCAAGCATCGTATCTACAGTCCGCAAACTTTGTGTCAAATAACGGGATGCTTTTTTCTGGTCACCAATTGCAAAATAAGCTAAACCCATCCCATGTAACGCACCTGCTGACAAGTTTGGGTCAAGTGTTGCCTCGCCTAGGTGTGCAACCGCCTCTTTAGGTCTTTCAATGAGTACCAACAAACCACCCAAATTCAATTTCAGAGCAGGATGATTCATCCCCGCCTCAACAGCTTGCAAATAACCGCTAGCCGCCTCTGAAAGCAAACCTTGACGTTGCGCTTCCATGCCTTGTAACGCAAAAGCCACAGACATATCCAAGCCACCTTCAACCACAAACTGCGCCAAAATTTCAAGCGCATTTGACATAGCTTCCCCTAAAGGACCGAGTGGGTCAGATTCTTCAACATCTTCACGACCATCAAACGATGCAAAGTCATCACTCAAGCCAACAGCTGTTGGGTCAGCTTGTGCTTGGGCGCGTTGCAACATCTCTTCTGGTAGATGCACCTCACCACCAGATTCCAATGCGCGTAAAATATTGAGGGTGTTGGAATTACGTTTATCAAGACGTAAAGCACGTTGTGCGGCTTTGATAGCTTTTGGTATATCACCATTCTTTTGGAAGTTAAAAGCTAATATCAAGTATTCGCGGATAGATTGGGCTTTATCTCCAATACGCTCATAGGCTTGTGCCAACTTAGCATGAACACTCACTAGCCCAGGGGTTAACTGTGTAGCATATTCCCAATTGGCAATTGCTTTACCAATATCACGCTGGGTCAAATAAATGTCGGACACTTTAACATATTGTTGAGCAGCTTCCTTCAAGCGTCCCATTCGTTTGAGTGCATCGGCACTACCTTCGAGTGGAACAGCATCATGAGGTGCAAGTTGCCCTGCTTTTTTATAAACCTTCAATGCGGCATTCAGTTGCCCATCTTGTAATAAGGCATAACCCAGATTAATGTGAGCATCTGCTTCATCTGCAAATTCTTGGACAGCTTGTGTGTAGGCATTAACAGCACCAGCCCAATCACCTTGCCAAGCCGCCTCATTGCCTAATTCCATCTGATGTTGATAATTTTCGCGATTTCCTGCCATCGTCACACACCACTAAATTTCTATTAATTTAAGCCAAAAGATGGACGAGTATAGCTTTCTGAGCATGCAAGCGATTTTCTGCCTGTTGGAATACTCTCGATTGTTTACCATCCATTATATCATCTGTAATTTCGTCACCTCGGTGAGCGGGCAAACAGTGCATTACAATGCTATCAGGTTGAGCAAACCCCATCATATACTGGTTTACCTGAAATCCATCAAATTCTTTACGGCGTTCTTCTGCCTCAGCTTCTTGCCCCATACTCACCCATGTATCTGTATAGACCACATCAGCATTTTGGACAGCTTGGCTTGGTTCCACATACATTTCCATGCTTGTTCCGTTTCGATCTGAAATCTCAAATATTTTGTCACGGATAATGGGATTCAGTTCATAACCTTCGGGTGAAGCAATAGAAAAACCAGCCCCTAAATGAGCGGCCGCCAAACCCAGAGATGCAGCGACATTATTACCATCGCCCACATAAGCAATGCGTACGCCTTCAGTTTTGCCAAAGTATTCATGTATTGTCAGCATATCCGCTAATGCTTGACAAGGGTGGAACATATCGCTTAGCCCATTAATAACTGGGACTCGTGAATATTCTGATAATTGCACCACATGGTCATGGGCAAATACCCGCGCCATAATGCCTTGCACATAACTCGATAAGACTCGTGCGACATCCGGGATACTTTCGCGTTTGCCCAGCCCGATTTCTTGTGGACCTAACACAATTGCGTTACCGCCAAGATGTTTCATTGCCATTTCAAATGATACACGTGTACGTAGGGACGGCTTTTGGAAAACCATACCCAATGTTTTATTTTTTAAGACTGGACGATTACCACCCGATTGCCATTCCATTTTTAATTGGAGGGCTAACTTTAGCAAATACTCTATCTCACGGGTTGATACACTTGCCAAGTCAAGAAAGTGTTTCATATCTTAATTACTACTTTCAGAGGTCAATCAATAAGATGCTAAACATATCTCGCAGTATAGCACAAGTCCCCTATCTGCGAAACAAAATAACATCCTACACTATTCAATTATATGCTACTTTACTCCTAAATAGTGTAGGGTTAGAAAATTTCAACCTGATTTATGTATCTACATCTTCCATATCACGCCAATTTTGCCCAAAACTCGCGTTTGCCTTCAATGGGACAAGCAAAGGTTTGCCATCTGGGAATGCGGATTCCATCGTATCAACAACCAATTTCATCACATCTTCAAGCTGATCTTCACGTACTTCTAGCACCAACTCATCATGCACCTGCAATATCATCTTTGCATCAAAATCAGCTTTTTCTAATTCAGCATATAAATTGAGCATGGACTGCTTCAAAATATCGGCTGCTGTCCCTTGAATTGGCATATTGATAGCGGCACGTTCTTCTGAGGCAGTGCTACGGCTTTTATGTCCCGACTTTATCGAGGGATAATCGCGACGACGACCATAGAGTGTTTCTGTATAGCCATTTTCCCAAACAAATTCTTTTGTTTCTGCGATATAGCGTTCAACACCCGGTAAGCGTTCAAAGTAGGTCTTCACAAAATCTTCCGCCTCAGACAAGGTCAACTCACTATCACGAGCTAAGCGGAATGCCCCCATCCCATACATCAAACCGAAGTTAACACGCTTTGCAAAACTACGTTGCTCATAAGAAACATCTTTAGGGTCTATTCCATGTACAATCGCAGCGGTTGCGCTATGAATATCTAAGCCCTGACGAAAAGCATCTATCAAGGTTTCATCAGCACTGATATGCGCCATGACCCGCAACTCAATTTGACTATAATCGACAGCAAGTAAGACATAGCCCTCAGGTGCGACAAATGCGCGTCGGACTTCACGACCTAGTTCAGTACGAATCGGTATATTTTGTAGGTTGGGATTACTACTACTAAAGCGTCCTGTTGCCGAGCCTGTCTGGTTATAGCTGGTATGTAAACGCCCTGTCGAAGGATTCACCAATTCGGGTAGTGCATCGACATAGGTACTCTTGAGTTTTGACAATTCCCGATATTCGATAATCAACCCAATAATCGGATGCTCGGATTTTAGTTTATCTAAGGTGACAGCATTGGTGGAATAGCCTAAACTTGTCTTTTGTAGCCCTTCTACAGGCAATTTTAGTCTCTCAAACAAAACTTCGTTAAGTTGCTTGGGGCTATTGATATTGAATTCACCCCCACCACCCATCTCATAAATCGTTTGCTCCAGTGCATCGAGTTGTTCAGTTAGACGCACACTCATCTCTTTGAGGAAATCTACATCTAAGGTCACACCTTGATATTGCATACTGGCAACTACAGGGACAAGCGGAATCTCCATATCGGCAAATAACTGATATAAGCCTGTTTGTTGTAAAGAATCACGGAGCGGCTCAACCAGTCGATAGGTCATGCTGGCATCGGCTGCGGCATAAGGGGCGGCAGCGTCAATATCAACAAGATCCATTGTTTTCTGATTTTTACCCTTGCCCAATAAGTCTGTAATTTCAGTCATCGTAATATCTAAGCGATGGGCAACTAAGCTCTTTAAACCGAGGAATTTACTAATCGGGTTCGTCACCCACTCAGCCAGCATCGTATCAAAGGTCACTGGCGCAACATCAATCCCATAACGCTGTAGCACGATGATGTCATAAATCGCATTGTGGGCAACTTTTACGATATCAGGATTGGTGAGGGGTGGGCGTAATGCATTAATCACTGTTTCAAGTGGGAGTTGGTCACCAATTGGCTCTGAAAACATATCCATCTGACCATCTTGACCAACAACAGTATGTCCAACAGGGATATAGTATCCTGTATCACTATCTACAGCCAAAGAAATGCCGACAAGGTCAGCCGTCATTTGGTCAATACTGGTTGTCTCTGTATCGAAGGCAATTAATGATGCGCTATTGAGTGTTACAACCAAATCCTCAAGTTTAGCGACATCTTGCACAATAATCGTTTCGACAACATCAGTTGCTTCAACAATACCTGCAATACCTGTATCTGCATCGTCTCCATGAATCATCTTATAGATGCGGATTAAACGCTCACGTAAACTTTTAAACTCAAGCTCTGCAAAAATATCATCTACAGGTTTAAGGTCAAAATCTTGCGCGACACAGGCTTCAAGGTCTAGCTTAATATCAAGGTCACAGATAATTGTCGCCAGACGCTGACTCAGAAACGCCATCTCACGTCCTTCTATCAGCTTATTCCGAATACGAGTAGCAATATCATCAATATTGTCATAGACAGCTTCGAGCGTACCATAATCTTTTAAGAGTGCAGTTGCCGACTTTTCCCCCACACCCTTTACCCCAGGGATATTATCAGAACTATCCCCCATTAAAGCTTTGAGGTCAATTAACTGTGTTGGTTCAAGTTCAAAGCGAGCGCGAAAGGCTTCTATATCATAGACTTCATCACTATCGCCACGTTTTGGTAATTGGACACGGACATGCCCTGTCAACAATTGCAGAATATCTTTATCACCTGTCGCAATATGAACATCCAACCCTTGTGCCTCAGCTTGGCGACTAATCGTGCCGAGTATGTCGTCTGCTTCCATATTGTCCATCGTCAGGCGCGGTATATTAAAGGCATCAACGATTTGATGAATCCGTTTAAACTGCTGTGCCAATTCCTCAGGCATCTTATCGCGTGTGCCTTTATACTCTGGGAAAATTTCTTCGCGACCACTCAAGCCTTTATCAAAAGTAACAGCAATATAGCGAGGTTGATGAAATTCATAAATATCAAGTAATGTACGACTAAAACCATAGGTTGCATTGGTTAATTCGCCACTAGACGTTGTGAAGTTGCCGTACTTCAAAGCATAATACATACGATATGCCAGCGCGTGACCATCAATCAGATATAAGGTAGGACGGGAATCCATAGGTATCCCTTCGATTTTATTTAATTTATCAAGAACATATGGGCTAGTATAGTCGAATTTGAAGAATCGCAACAGTTAGAGTTCACCGCGTGCAAAATTCAAAAAGCGTTGTATTTCACGGTCTGTCATATCACGCCCTGGGGTCAACACAAGATACGCATCTGCCCACAAGTCTTTTGGCAAATTCTCATCTTCAGAACATGCAATTTTAGCTGAGCGTTCCATCAGATTACGGATTAAAACAGAAGGCGAGAAATCCCCCGGTACATCAGCATGAAGGTAAACAAAGTCTTGATGCACTTCCAACTTCAATGTCGTCCAATGTAAGCTATTTAACTGGACTTGCAACCAGAAAACCAATTGCTGAGCAACGTGTTCTGATAACTGAACTTCAAAACTATCGACCAACCAGATAAAGGTGAAGGGATGCTTAGGTCCTACATCAACAGGCTCTTCATCATCCTCATCTGGGATTTCCTCTTGCATAGATTGCAAAGTACGGGGTTCATCTTCTTGCATAGATTGCAAAGTACGAGGCTCATCTTCTGGTTGAATATCTTCAACAACAGGAGCATCTTCTTCGACTCCAGGTTCAAGAATCGTGATTTCTTCGGGTTCTTCAACATCGATAGAGCCATCAGGCACTTCTTCCAAAGCATCTAATAAACGATCTCCTTGACGACGAATCACACGGAGTTGTTTTGTCCCAGCAAATACCATTGATAAGGTAAATCCACCGACTGTCGCTTTAGAATACAACATATAATCACTACCACTGCTTGGCAGAGTGATAAAGCGTATCCGTGCATTATCATCGTTGGCTTGCCAATCGTTGTTGATAATATCGGCTAAATCATCAATATCTTCAACAGGCATATCTCCCGAATAAGCCACAATATTATTTTCACGGGTTAGAATGGTGGCTTCTGCTGTTAATTCAGTTGTCAGTTGGGTTAGGGTTACTGCCAACTGTGTGACATATGGGTCTTCCTGATGTGATGGTGATGTAAATTCAGGGGCTATCTCAGCAACTAAAGGGGTTTCATTTTCAAGTATATCCTCAATAGGTTCGGCAGGTTTATCTATTTGAGGCTCATCAATTTCATCATCTTCGACCTGAGCGTCATCATCTATATCTATCGAATCAGCATCTTCGATAGTATCGACATCTTCGATTTCATCAATAGGGACACTATCTTCAAACGCATCAATATTCAAAATATCATCAGGCTCGCCAGCACCATATGACATACCATCATCTATGACTTCAGTTTCCAAATCACCCGAATTAGAGATAACCACAGCACTTTCAGACGGTTGCGTCAGCGTAGATGTATATTCCATCGGGCGCACATCGTCTAATGATGGTAAATCATCGGGCAAGAAAATGGGTTCACGGATAAATTTTTCCCCTTCACGTAACCAAGACGGTAAAGGGCGGATATTTTGTTGGTCTGTTGATAGACGTTCTTGAATATTTTCGTAAAGTGTTTTGAGTGAAATCGCCTCGACGGGCGTTGTTTGGTCTAAGGCAGTCTGTAAAACTAAAATAGCTGGTGCAGATTGACTCCCATCTTCATCATCAAAGGAATCATCGGTATCTAATAGCTGGGCTTCTGTCTCGTCTTCACCTTGTATCGCCAATTTAGAATGGGTTACAGAACGCGCCAAATCGCTAATTGTCCCATTCTCCCCAAAGCCGGGCATGGGGGGTTCTTCGTTTGCAAGTTTCTGGAATAAACTTAAAGAACTTTCGTCATCACCTGTTGTTTTAGGTGGCTTATAGCGAACCGTATCACCTTCGGGTTTTGATTCTATCAAGACCTCAAGTGTATTCGATCCATTTGGCGTATTTTCATCATCGTGCCGAAATAGAGAACGACTCTGGGCGCGAATTTGACGACTTGTGAAATATGGGGTTTCATCATCACCCAATAATTCATCAACCAGTGTTTCGATATAAACAGTCTCTTGAGGCAAATCTAATGCTGGTGCTTTAGCAGTTTCAGGTAAATTATCATAAACATCGCTGACAGCATATTCAATAATCGGGATTAATGCTCTTACAGGGCTTGGAATATCCACAACACCTTGTACATCTAATGTTATTGCTAATTCATGAGCATCAGGTAAATCAGGCGCGAGGACAATTGCAATTTCTTTTTGAATCGAATAGACAAGCTGTATCATCTCTGGTGGTGGTATATTGACATTTTCAATATCCAAGATAATAAGATGATGGGGTTGGTTTTTCAAACGATCCAGTGCATTAGACGCATCTGTAACTGTTGTTACTTCATATTCACCAAGCGACTCTAGAGCGCGTTGTGTATCAATCGCAAACTGAACATTATGTGTAACCAACAAAATACGCTTGAAAGCAAGAGACATAAAACTTCCTCAATGAATATTCGCAAAATCGTGATACCAAAGTTTAACATAATAACAACAGGTTTATTACATAACAATCATATCACGATTTTCATAGGAGGGCACCATTACTCTTTGGCAACTGAAACCGAGATTTGCCCGCGATTATTCACTTCACTAATTTCTTCAACCTGATTATCACTATCCGCAATGACTTCCAGTTGAACTGTTCCACTCTGTGTAAACTCAATTTGTATATTGAAGTCGCGTGATGAGCTTGCCGATAATCCAGCAACCACACCCAAGTCACGTTCTGTATTGTTCACCAATATCGTAGATGTAAACTGCCCAGCAGAGCCAGTCCCTGTGTTCTGAATGGTCACGGTATAGGTTTCTGTCGTCGAGGATACATTTGAAGGAATAACAACAGTGCGATCCCCTTGAATGGATGTCACAATTAAATCGGGTTTACCTGTATTGTTATTTCCCGATGGACTGGTTGAGGTTGGCGGTGATGTTAATGTCGGTGGTACTGTCGATGTTGGTGGTGCAGGTTTTGTGGGAGCAACAACCAAGGGAACAGATGAACAAATCCCAAATTCGGTGGTGAACTCTGCACTCACCCAACCAATCTGGCTATTTACATTTAATTGCCACCATGAATTATCGCCAATACGCCCAACAATCGGTGCAAGTGTTCCGCTACCTAAGACACGAATGCGTTCAAAATCTGTACTCGGTCCTTCGCGGAAGTTTAATCCAACATTGATAAGCGCTCGGCAGACCCCGTCATTAGGAATATCTGGGACATTAGAAATTTGTGCAGGGGTTGCAACCACTTCTGCTTGAGAGCTACGCACTTCAACTTGAATATCATCAGGTTGACTAATCTCTGCGCCACGATAAGCTAGTACACGTAATGTTACCGTACCAGCAGATTGTGGCGTATAATCTAAAATCGCACTCATCTTCAGGTCACCTTGCAGTGATTCTGATGAAACTGTTTTGACAATTTGATTATTCGCTAATAATTGAACCCGTGTAACCCCAACACTATCCGTCGCTTCAACAGAAACAAGGATGTCTTCACCTGCGACAAACTCATCCCCAGTCACTGGCGACAAAATTTGTATCTCAGGTATACCTGTGGCGGTTGGTGTTGTATCTAGGGCTTCTGGTGGTTGCTGTTGGTTATTTCCAAGATTACATGCAGTAAACCCGAAAAGCATGACTATCATACTAAAAAACAATCGTATTCCCATAAATTATCTCAGTCCTAATTACATTCTTTATGTAACTATTTTAGCAGGCGATACGACAAGTCACAATTCGACATAACACAAAAAAGCCCCAAACATCATCATCTAGAGCTTTCATCATATATAGCCGTTTTAAAAAGTCCGATTAGCTGATAGGTTCTTTATAGATGATATATTTACCCATGTCATCGCCTTTAGCAATACAGGTGTCCATATCAACCTTGAACTCATGACCACCCGATACCCAACGCAACCCTTCTTGCAATAAACCCTGACCCACAAAACATACTGCGCGGTCATCTGATTTACGTTCATAACACATCGGGCAACGCTCTAATGTATAGATGATACGGTCATTACCTTCTTCATACACATTGGAAATCTGGTCACTAAACTGCGAGAAGATATTCGCCATCGCTGGCACACCTATCTTCAACTTCGCATTCAAGGGTAATACCTTAAATGCCAAATCACCCACACCTGCCAACGCACCAAAAGCACGAAGACCTTGTGCAAATGTCGCACGACCTGCACGTAACGCCAAACCGCGACCACCGCGGGGACCATACATATCTTCCAATGCGATATTCAATGCTGTGTAATCTGCAAAGTCAAATTCTTTTTCCAGATTATCTAATGGATAATTACCAATTAAGTGTGATAATCCCGCTAGATTAAGAATCGCCTTCAGACCATTCTCGCCCATCACCTCTTCCATTGCTTCTATGGTGATACGAGCAAACTTATTTGGATAGTAATATCCTGATTGTTTTCTCTCAGGTGGCATTCAATCCGCCTCCAATCGGTAAAATGATAGATAAGTTATTAACTAATAGGTTCTTTGTAAATGATATATTTACCCATATCATCGCCTTTAGCAATACAGGTGTCCATATCAACCTTGAACTCATGACCACCCGATACCCAACGCAACCCTTCTTGCAATAAACCCTGACCCACAAAACATACTGCGCGGTCATCTGATTTACGTTCATAACACATCGGGCAACGCTCTAATGTATAGATGATACGGTCATTACCTTCTTCATACACATTGGAAATCTGGTCACTAAACTGCGAGAAGATATTCGCCATCGCTGGCACACCTATCTTCAACTTCGCATTCAAGGGTAATACCTTAAATGCCAAATCACCCACACCTGCCAACGCACCAAAAGCACGAAGACCTTGTGCAAATGTCGCACGACCTGCACGTAACGCCAAACCGCGACCACCGCGGGGACCATACATATCTTCCAATGCGATATTCAATGCTGTGTAATCTGCAAAGTCAAATTCTTTTTCCAGATTATCTAATGGATAATTACCAATTAAGTGTGATAATCCCGCTAGATTAAGAATCGCCTTCAGACCATTCTCGCCCATCACCTCTTCCATTGCTTCTATGGTGATACGAGCAAACTTATTTGGATAGTAATATCCTGATTGTTTTCTCTCAGGTGGCATTCAATCCGCCTCCAATCGGTTTCCTATAAAACTGTGGCGTATTTTAGCATGTTTTGCTTTAATACCCCAACCAACGTCATCAATATAATTAGTATACGCCCTTGCATCAAACTTGCCAATTAATTTGCCACAATTACCAATGGATCATGCGATTGTTCTTCTTGGGGCAAACGACCTTGCATACTCCATGGACCTGTCCAAGTAATTTCAAGGGTGGCTAACTTACCTTTCCAATCCCCTTCTGCTTCAAAAAAGACAAGTTTATTTTGTGGAGTGCGTGCCCGCCATTTACCTTTATGCTCATCTTCGACTAGCACTTCAATATGTTGCCCTAAATATTTTGCATTAATCTCTGCAACAATACGCGCTTGTAGGTCATCAAGCATTTTGTGGCGTTCGCGTTTTTCATCTTCTGGCACATCATCTTCCATCCGACGATCACTGACAGTCTGTGGACGTGGGCTATATCGTGCCAGATGTGCTTTATCGAGCTTCAACTCTTCGAGTATATTGTATGTTTGCATAAATTGCTCATGCGTTTCACCAGGGAAGCCAACAATGATGTCTGTGTGAATCGCCACATCAGGGATAATCGAACGAATTTTGCCAACCAGCTTACGATATTGGTCAGCAGTATAGCCACGACGCATCCGTGCTAATACTTCATCATCACCTGCTTGAATCGGAACTTCAATATGAGGCATGACACGCGGTAATTCAGCCACAGTACGCAGTAATTTTTCGGTCATCCAGTTGGGGTGGCTCGTCAAAAAGCGAATCCGCTCAATCCCAACTTCGACAGCAACCTCATGCGTAATCCGTAACAAATCAGCCAAATCAGGACCATCAGGAATATCTTTACCATAGCGGTCAACAATTTGTCCGAGCAATGTTATTTCTTTGACACCTTGTTCAGCCAAGCTACGAACATGCGCCACAATCTCACCTACACGACGACTACGCTCTACACCCCGACGGAATGGGATAATACAAAAGGAACAAGCGTGGGAACAACCATAAACAATTGGAACATGGGCAGATACCATTTGTCCGCGTTCATGTTCTGGCAAAATTAACTCGCCATCTTGGAGTGCATCGCGTTTCTCGCGAGCTTGTGTTTCTATTTTTAATACTTCGGATTCATCCATACGATCTTTGAGGAAATCGACCATTGGTTCAGCATCTGATGGCGGCATAAAGACATCAACATAGGGCAGACGTTTACGCATCCACAGCGGGTCACGTACACCCACCATACACCCCATGACACCAATCACTTTATCAGGGTTTTCTTCTTTAATTTTATTGAGCATCCCGAGGCGACCTAAACCTTTGTCCTCAGCACTTTGCCGAACCACGCAGGTATTCACCACCATAATATCGGCATCATCACCATCCTGAGCAGCGGTGTGACCGAGTTTTTCGAGTTCTGATGCCAACAGTTGAGAGTCGGCAACGTTCATTTGACAACCAAGTGTCCAAATATAATATTGCATAATTTAGTCTTTGTTATATTCCACACAATCTATGTATTGTAGCGAATGCCCTGATATGCGTCAATGTAACGTTAAGCAAGGTCATCGCAGAATATCGGCTGTAAGTATAACTCAGAATCCTGTGGGTCTAAGTCCCACTTGCTTGCATAGATTGCTATCGCCAAAACATTGTCATCCAGCGATAGATAATCTGTCACTTCGACATCAATATAAGAATCATTGCCACTTTCGGCTACAATTTCTCCACGCAGGTACACCTTCATCGGATAAGCCCCATCATCACAACGCAGAAAATAACGAATACAGGCTTCCGCAGGATTTAACTCAAAACGCTTACGCAACCAAATAATCTCAGGCGGAGAGACTTTAGGAACAGCGATACTGGTGAATGTCGTCCATTCCCAATCCGAGTCGTCGATAGTTGGCATAGAAAAATCATCATCCGTTGTTGCAAACTGATAAAGCCATTTTTCATCTAGTGAAATTTTAGGTAAGTTTGTCATAAAGCCAAGTATAACAGACAAAAAATCGTATAAACCTTTAGATTATAAATTGTTCATTTAATCTAGCGCATTTCTTACGCTATACCGTAAAATAAGCTTATTCATATCTCACAATAGGCTCAATACAGAATGACAATCACACATTTCTCACCTAAAAAAATAGAAACTCATTTACCTGAATTTATAGACATGTTGACCTTAACCGTTAATGCAGGCGCATCCATTGGTTGGTTAGCTCCTCTAGCAGCAGAAGATGCACAAGCATACTGGCAGAATGTTATGGCACAAGTGGAGTCAGGCGACAAGATTCTACTCGTCGCAGAAAAAGACAATATTGTTGTAGGGGCAGTTCAACTCGGTTTAGAATCTCGCGCCAATGGGAATCATCGGGCGGAAGTCCAAAAACTGATGGTACACCCTGACTATCGTAGACAAGGTATTGCAAGTCAACTGATGGAACAACTCGACACCTTAGCACGAAATGCGAATTTGAGTTTGCTTGTATTGGATGTCCGAAAAAGTGACCCCGCCGAAACCCTCTATCAGCACATGGGCTTTACACATGTCGGTGATATTCCAAATTATGCGCGCAGTAGTAACATGCAA
>CAYGTY010000080.1:5687-25653 GCA_964352825.1 uncultured Anaerolineaceae bacterium | reverse complement strand
TTTGTTTATCTATGGTGGGCGATACAAGACTCGAACTTGTAACCCCTTCGGTGTAAACGAAGTGCTCTGCCAATTGAGCTAATCGCCCATAGAATTCAAATTATAGGCGATTCACTATAGATAAGTCAAGGCTTAATTAGCTATTTGCGCTTGTCAATATTACATACGTGGCGGTGTGACTCCTGTTTGACCTTGATACTTTCCTTTTTTGTCAGCATAAGATTGTTCACAGGGTTCATCAGCTTCAAAGAACAAGACCTGTGCTAGCCCTTCATTGGCATAGACTTTTGCAGGAAGGGGAGTTGTATTGCTAATTTCTAATGTCACATAGCCTTCCCATTCAGGTTCAAATGGGGTGACATTAACAATCAAACCACAGCGCGCATAGGTTGATTTACCGAGGCAGATTGTGAGTACATTACGTGGGATACGAAAATACTCGACTGAACGAGCGAGTGCAAATGAATTGGGTGGGATGATACAGACATCACCCTTAAAATCTACAAATGAATCGCTGGCGAAGTCTTTGGGGTCAACAATTGCGGAATGGACATTTGTGAAAATCTTAAAGTCATCTGCTACACGCAAATCATAGCCGTAGGATGAGACACCATAGCTGATTGCTCCGTCGCGCACTTGTGCATCGACAAAGGGGTCAATCATGCCATGTTCATTTGCCATCTTTTTTATCCAATGGTCGGGTTTTAATCCCATAATAAAGCTCCTTTTTATGTGATAGGTGATGGATGTATTGTAATGAAAAAAGGCACAGACGATAGCCCATGCCCGTTATAGTCATGTTTGAGTATGGATTACATTCTCTCTGGTGCAGACATACCCATTAAAGTCAGTAAGTGATGGAAGACCATCTTTGTCGCGCGATAGAACCGTAAGCGTGCCTTCGCGACATCTTCAGGCACATCACTATGTAAGACACGGACTTTATCATAAATTGGATGGAAAACCCCTGCTAATTCATGAGTATAGAATGCGATTTTATGGGGTTCAAAGCTCTCAACCGCTTGTTCAATCACATTTGCTAGTTCCATCACTTTACGCATAAACTTGAGTTCTTCTTCACTGAGTAAGCTCAAATCTGCGCCGTCATCAGTAAAGCCACGTTCTTCTGCCTCACGGAAAATTCCAGCACAACGGACATGTGCGTTCTGAATATAATAGACGGGATTCTCATTTGACTGTTTTACCACTTCATCAACATCAAAATCAAGCTGTGACTTCGGATTCCGTGCTAACATGTGATAGCGTACGGCATCGGCGCTGGTCATCTCAATCAGGTCATCGAGTGTATCAAAATTCCCTGACCGCTTCGATATTTTGACAACCTCAAATTCACCTGTTTCTTCATTGAATTTGACAGTCCGCACCATCTGAATAAAGATAACGTGAATCGGTTCAGGGTTCATCCCAAGAGCTTGAATACCATTGCGAACAACTTGTGCTTCGGTAAAATGGTCAGACCCTAAGATATTCACGGCAACATCAAAATTGCGATTGAGTTTATCACGGTGATAAGCAATATCGGGTAGGGTATAGGTTGGTACACCATCACTCTTGACCATCACACGATCTTTTTCATCACCAAATTTAGAGCTTCTGAACCATTGCGCTGGCTCATAGCCTTTTTCTGTGACTTCTTCAATCTCTTCTTCGCTTGCCCCTTCACGATATGCCGATTCGTAGATATAGCCATTTTGCTTGAGGTCTTCCAACACATCCCATACTTCATTATTATCAAATAAAGATGTTTCGTTGAAGAAAGCATCGTGTTCAATTTGGATAGCATCCAGCGATTTTGCAATCCAATCGAACATACGGGCTTCGGCAATATCTTTAAAATGCTCCCAGCCCTTATCTTTAAGATCATCACCATGGTCATCTGCTAATTCTTGTGCGATGTCAATAAGGTACTCACCCTGATAATGATCTGCTGGATATTCAACCTCAATCCCAATTGCTTGGTGATAACGCAACATGAGGCTATTACCGAGGATAATCATCTGATTACCAGCATTATTAAAGTAGTATTCGCGCTGAACCTCATATCCTGCGGTTTCTAATAAACGTGCCATTGAATCACCCAAAATTGCATTACGGGTATGTCCAATCGTAATTGGACCACTTGGATTTGCGCTCACGAACTCGACTTGTGCAGTTTTGCCTGCTCCCATATCAAGTTGGAAATATTGTGTACCTTCCTCAAGTATGACCTCCACTTGTTGTTTGAGGTACGCTTCCGAGAAGAAGATATTGATAAAACCGGGAGGCACAACTTCAATTGCACCAATAAATTCTATATCAGGAATATGCTTCGCAATCGCATTGGCAATATCCAATGGTTTCATACGGGCGGACTTCGCTAAACCCATTGATGGATAGGCAAGGTCACCTTGTCCTTCGCGCTTGGGCGGTGAGACAGGGATTTGTGGAATATCAAATTCAGGTAAATCGCCAGCAGATTGTGCAGATTGTATCGCTTGCTGGATAAGTTGTTGGACTTCTTTGTTTAATTGTTTCAAGGTGTAAATACCTTTGGTTCGGGACGGGTCAATTGGAAAAGTAATTCTAGCAAAGTTATTGAAGTTATTTAATAGTGGGTTCGGTTATTTCCAAATTCTATCAAGGTCTTTGGCATATAAGTTAATCGCCTGCGAAAATTGTCTGACCTTCGCATCTTCTGAAGACGTTGCAATATGTGTCAATAAGCGTGTCATTGCCTCATGATATTGCCCGAGGTTATACTGTGTCATCGCATAAAAAACCTGAAACTCTCTTGCCGAGGGGTAAAGTTCTATACCTCGTTTTAGGATTTCAGCTGATTCTGTATACATGCCTAATGTGCGATAGGTGCTACCTAAGCCTAGCAATGCACCGCGTAAATCATCGCCTGACAAACCATTTTCAATTGCAGTTTGGTAATGTGGAACAGCCTCTTGCTCTTCACCCAGATTATCGTATAGCCAAGCATAATGATAATTCACCAGCGCATCATCAGGATGAGCAGTATATAAATCATGGAAAGCCTCACAAGCTTTATCATATTGCTTAGCTTGCCTATATTCGATTGCTTGTTGTAGCTCAGGAAACATTTACGATATTATCTCTCACAATATTAGGTTTCAGTAATTCCTCAACAGGTCGAATTCCCAAAAATTCAGATTTTCCAGCTTTGACTGCCCAGACCTTTGTATAATCTTCTTGCCATATTTCAATCTCAATCGCTTCTATACCATTTTCTGCCAGCTTTTGACACATGGTTTCCTCATCCCATGTACGGTTTGGCATCCACGGTGTATCAATCCGAATCGTTGTTAATAATAATCCGCTTGGACGTAAAACTCGTATCATCTCTTTCAAGACAGCTTCAGGGTCAGGCATAAATTCAAGAGCTTCGAGACAGGTGACCACATCAAATGTTGCATCAGCGAAGGGGAGGTCTTGTCCATTTTCGTGCATCAGACTGATGAAATCTTCAAAGTGGAGTTCATCAATTTTCTCTTGAGCAACTTCGAGCATTTTGCGACTTAGGTCAATACCAACAATATGCCCTTCAAACTGTGCATTGCGCGTCATGATAATCGGCAGTCGCCCTGTACCTGTGGCTACATCGAGCATCATCGGGTCATTATTCGGATGGATATGATAAAGTATCGGCTCAGATAAAAGTAAAAGATCGGCGCGGTCATCAAACTCTTTAATGCCATCATAACGCCGTGCATAAACATCATATAACCAGACGACCATTCCTTTACCTAAATAGACTCCCTCAGTTTCAAAGATAAGCCACCAGACCAGAAACCCGATAAGTAAAATCATGCCAATCAATAACAATAGGGTCATTTGAGTAAACCTTTTTCGCGTAAATATGGGATACAACTTTGGATACCATCATGCAAACTCGTGCTAGGTTGCCAATCTAGCTGTTCTTTAGCCTTTTGCATAGAGTAGGTCGACGGTGAGGTCATAAAGTCGATCATCTGGGGTATCGCCTTAGGCTCACCTGTGACTGTTGCGATGAGTTCTGCTAATGGCGCAATTGTTTTAAACAGTGTTTTGGGTAGACTGAGCCAACTTTCATGATCGACCAATGCTGAATATGCACTAAGAAATTCTCGCCATGTTGGGGCAGGGTCAGGCGCACAATTAAAGGCTTCACTTTCGGCATTAGGGTGTGTCGCAAGGGTAATTATCATATCGACCACATCGTCGACATGAATCGGATGCGCGTGTCCACTGCCATCACCGATAAATGGGGTGGGTCTAAATCGTGCCAGCCGAAACATTGTCTTTGTCCATGCGTTACTCCGCGCACCATAAATCATAGCAGGGCGCAGGATACTATAAGACAACCCTTTGGATTGTGCGATGGTTCGTAAAATAGCTTCTGCACTGGCTTTGGTAATGTTATAAGGTGAGTTGGTTGGATTAATTGCTTGCTCTTCGGTGATAAGTTCAGGCACAGGAAACCCATAATACGCGATCGAACTCACGTGTACAAGTCGTTTAACATTATTCGTGACTGCACCATAAACAACATGATTTGTTCCATCGACATTGACGAGCTTTTGATGATGAATATTGCCACCTAATGCCGCCGCCACATGGAAAACATAATCCACATTCTGCATCACATCTTTCATCGACTGACTATCAGTGACATCACCCATGACCACTTCTACATTGGGCAAATCTTTGATATAACGGTCACGATCTGGACGACGGGCGAGGGCTTTAACGATCGCGCCTTCTGTTGATAGCCGCTGAACCAGATGCCCACCGACAAATCCTGTTGCACCTGTGACAAGAACGGTTTGTCCACCTAGACTCATGGTACTAATCCGACTTTAGGGTCAAATATGCCCTTTTCATTAAAACGTGGGTTGGCTTGTTGTGGATAGGGGTCTTCATCCGCTAATTTGCGGAGTGTATACATAAGGATAACCTTGAGTGTGCCTAAGATGGGTGAAATCAAAAACGCACCCAGTATCCCTCCGACTGATGCACCAACAAATAAACCGACAATGATGAATGGCAATGGTACAGAAACAGCATCCCCAATAATTTTGGGTGCTAAGATATTCCATATAAGTTGTTGCATGACCAAATTGATGAGAAGCACAGTAAACATCAAGACGAGTGGGTTTGCATCTGTCATGATTGTTGAACCCTGTAAAAGTGGGACAGTTGATAGAGGGGCTAGGGCAATGATGCCACCTAATGTTGGAATCAGAGAGACAGCCCCTGTAAATATGCCTAAGACGGATGCCCCAGGGATGCCCATTAATTCAAGCTGTAGCCATGTCAATACACCAATGATGATGGCAATAATAGCCTCTCCTCGGAAGAACCCATTCCATACTTTAAAGATTTGCAGGGTAAGCAAATTACCCTCACGGCTATATGCTTTGGGAATGCTACTAAAGAAGCCTGTGTAGAACTTCGGTAATTCTAACAAGATGAGAAATGACAAGAGGCTGATGAAAAATAGTTGAAACAAGAGGTTTGCAATATTGGATACCGCACCTGTTAAAGTGCCGACAATAGTTAAAGCCTGATTGACAATGGCTTGAATGTCAATTTCTTCTGCACGAATGATATTGCTGGGTAAGTCTTCTTGACCGTCAGGTAAGATGCTTTTACCAAGCATGATATTTTGTAGAGGCTCAAATAGAAAATTAAAATCAACCTGAACATTTGCCACATCAACAATACCATCTTCATAATCATAGTCTTCCCAATAATCTTCAAGCTCGTTATATACATAGAGTGTACTATTGGTAAAATCGACAGCCCATGTAATCACGGTTGGTATAAAACTGAAGATACTGACAACCAAAATGAGCGCAAATATCAGATAAATGATAACAACAGATAGTCTATATGGCAGTCTTAGGCGACGTGTAAGGGTACGCGCGGCTGGAAATAAAATAAAAACGATAATCAGAGACATCGTTAAAATTGAGCCAACGGAACTAATGACAGTAAGTGCATAGACCGCCGAAATGAGTAAGATGATGGTTACTAATCGGCGTGTCCATGTACTCCAACTAGGGACTTCATAGGCAATTGGCTCAGTGGATTGCTGATCGTGTTTGGGTTTATCAAAATCAGTCATAACTATACACTCACTTTACGGTTCAACCTCATTGTAGCTTGAATGACTGATTCTATACTTATCAGATATGGCTAACTTGAGAGTAAATCTGTTTCACGGAATTGCATCTCATAGAGTTTAGCATATAAGCCCCGTTCTTCCATCAGTGCATCATGTGTACCGAGTTCAACGATACGCCCTCTATCAACGACTGCAATGCGATGTGCAATCCGAATCGTGCTGAGGCGGTGGGCAATAATGATGGTTGTACGATTTTGCATCAGATTACCGAGAGCTTCTTGCACCAGATGTTCACTTTCGTTATCAAGGCTGGATGTCGCTTCATCCAATAGCAAAATAGATGGGTTTTTTAGGATAGCTCGTGCAATCGCAACTCGTTGACGTTGACCACCACTGAGTTTAACACCCCGCTCACCAACCGTTGTCTCATAGCCATTGGGTAACTCGCTAATGAAAGTGTGAGCATTTGCAGATTCGGCGGCTGCAATAAGTTCATCTTCAGTTGCATCGAGCTTTCCATATAAGATGTTCTCGCGGATTGTCCCACCGAAAAGCAATGTCTCTTGTGGCACAATACCGATATGTTGGCGTAAACTGGCTTGAGTCACATCCCGAACATTATAGCCATCAACAGAGATTGTCCCAGTTTCAGCATCATAAAAACGGGGAATGAGGTTAAATAAGGTGCTTTTACCTGCGCCACTTGGACCGACGAGCGCAATGATTTCACCTTCGTGGATGTCCAAATTAATATCTTTCAAGACATCATGGTCATCTTCATAAGCGAAGGATACATTATCGAGTGTGATACGCCCATTAATCGTGTCTAATGTCATTGCCGCAGGGGCATCTTCGATTTGTGCTTTGGTATCGAGGATTTGGAAAACCCGTTTTGTCGCACCAATCGCTTCTTGGAATTGTGAATAGAGATTGATTAAGCCAGCAAAACTACCCGCAACGGTCAAGCCATAGATGAGGAATGCGATTAATTCACCAGCAGTTAAGCGACCATCCAAAACTTCGCGACCACCAAACCACAAGATAAGGGATAATCCAGCAAAGGCGAAAAATGCCACGATTGGACCAAATACCGAGCGAACGGTTAGTAACTTAACTGATGCACGAAATGCAATATCAACTGCATTATCATATCGCTTGACCTCGTAACCTTCGCGCACAAAACTTTTCACTTCGCGGATGTTCTGGAAAACTTCTTCGGCGACAACTGTTGCACCAGCAATTTCATCTTGCACGACGGTGCTGATACGACGGATATATGTCCCAAAGACAAATCCAACAATCACAATCACAGGCATCAAGACAATGATAAACATGGTCAGTCGCCAGTTGAGGATAAACATAATCCCCACCGAACCAACTAAGGTGAGCGATTGTTGTAGTAAGGTGCTGACATTACCTGTAAGAACCGTCCGCATGACCGTGACATCACTAGAAATACGGCTTATCAATTCACCAACCCGACGTTCTGTAAAGAATTTGACCGATAAAGATTGCAGATGCTCATATAGCTCTTTACGAATATCAACAACGATTTTCTCACCGACAAAGTTAAGATTGTAATTCTGAACAAATGTCGCAATTGAGCGTACGACAAATACCAGTAATAACGCCAATGTGATAGTGTCTAATAGCTGTAAATCCGCATCCGAAAATACAGAATCAACAACACTTTGGATAACGGCAGGGAATACGAGACTCAATGCCGAACTGAAAATCAACCCAATCACAGCGAAAAATAATCGCAATTTATAAGGAGATAAATAACTTATCATCCGTCGCCATTGGACAGGCGTATCAGGGATTTCACGTTCTTCTTTTGATGGGGCTTCTTGTCGTCGTCTACGTAACATGCGTCTCTCATTCTCTTGTTTGTGAATATCATCACATTATCTACAAAATAAGTTAGTATCGTCTAAGAATTGTACGCATTTATTCGGTTTGGGTTACACGTTTGACCGCATCAACGGCTAATTTGGGGAAATAACTGGTATTCCAGATACCATAATAATTGATGCTGGTTGCGGTTGTTAGGCAGTCTGGGGCTGTACAAGTGACTGATGTCGGATAGTCAAAAGCCATATAAATCATCCACCCAGCCAAGTCATTATTTTCAACTTCTTCCATCGATTGAAATAGAAGATTACGTTGGGCGGTTTCATCAACATCAAAGGTGCTAAATCCAATAGCCGAGAGAACAATCGGTTTATCGGTTTGTGATTTTAAATTAGCGATTTCTTGGCGCAGTGGCAAATAGTCGCCAAAATGCTGAAAACTAATTATATCAACCAGTTCAATTGTATCTGTTGCATTATCTTGCCAACTTGCTGTGACGAAATGACTGTCACTGATCTGACGAATGGCTCGAATCGCACGACCTAGCCACGATAAGACGGTTTCCGATGAGAGTGTGTCATATAGCTTATTTCCATGTTCAAGTACATCCCAAGCGATAATGGCTGGTTCATGTTGATAACGGCGAATGATAAATTGCAACTGTTCCCAATTCTGTTGATTAGGATCATCGATTGTTTGGTGTAGATTCACAATAAGATGCAATCCACTACCTGCAATCGTCTGAATAATCATATCCAAACTCGCAAAAATATTCTCAATCGGTACAGCTAATATGTCACAAGCAAAGAGTTGGTCAAGATTGATGGAGATTCTTAATGTGTTGATGCCAGAGGATGTGACAAATTCTAGCTCTTTACGAATGACCTCACTCTCACTATCTGTCAGGAATCGCTCGAAAGGGGACAGGCGTGGATAATAGTTAATACCATAAATGGGGTAAAGTATATTATTCTGCTCTAATCCTGATGAACCGATTGTCACCCAAGCTAAGTCACTCGGTATATAATCGGGAAGTGTTGGACTATTATCGGAAGCATCACATAATTCAACTGTATCAAGATTCAGTGGCTTGGGGGTTGCGATCGGTTCATTGCGATTTTCCGTTGTTGGGATTGCTGTAACCACCCGAATGTCTTGCGAAGGTGATGGTGGTGTTGTTGCACAACCGACACACAACAAACAAAGCATGATGAGGTACTTTATCATTGTTTATGCCGATTGCATCACACTAATGACAACGCCCTGTGTATCAACTGGAAGCGTCATGACTTGGGCTGATATATCATGGTCAGTGAAGGCTTCTTCGATTACTGATTGGAGGTCGGATAAGTGATTCTCTTGTGCGAAGAAAATCATTCCATAAGCTCTGCCTGTTGTTGTAATAGCTAAAGCATTTGCTGAACGCGCGACTTTCGTAATCTCTTCAAATTTAGGGATTTGCGATTGTATCAAGAATTGGTCAATTGGGTCTTTTAAACACTTTGCAAGTAGAGATAAGTCCCCTTCAGCAAGGGCTTGCTGTAACATAATGGTGTGTCGAATATTATCGCGCATATCTTGCTGTGCAATCAGACTGGGAAAATCATCGACTTTAAACTTACGTACCTCAGGTATCGCAACAATCATACGAAAGGGTTTAATCGGGAGCGCACGATAATCAAGCTCATCATCATTTTGAATACTACTTGCCAATCCACCAATAAATGAAGCGATTGCGCCATCTGAATGTTTGGTAAGTTTTGCCAAGATTGGAATCAACGCTGTCCGATGATAACGATTCCCCAACAGGATATTTGCACCGACAATCCCTGCGACTGTAAATGCTGTTTCCGCCCCTAATCCACACTCGATTGGAATATCGTTTTTTACTTTAATGTTTACGCCGATTTTTGTTTCTTTAATATGCTCGAAGAAACGCTCCATTCCTAAAACAACAGGATGTTGACCTTGCTTGTAATGCTTTTTGCCTTCACCCTCTGCTTCAACAACAACATCATCATCGTCATCCCGTCGGCTAAATTCAACTTGGGTATATAGACCGATAGCTAAGCCTAATGTGTCTAAGCTGGGTGCAAAGTGGGTTAATGTTGCTGGGAGTTGGACTTTGATTTTTTGCATGAGTCAGCCTAAATATCTTCACTGGGCAAAAGAAATGTAAAGGTTGTGCCTTCATCAAGGTTGCTCGTTGCCCATAAATCACCACCCATGCGTCGAATAATCGTCCGTGATAAGGTCAGACCAATGCCACCCCCCGGTATTTCACGAACTCGCGCATCGCGTGAGCGGTACATACGGTCAAAAATGAGTTCGACTTCATCATCACTGATGCCGATGCCTTGGTCAGCCACACTACAATACACTTCTTTTTCATCCCCCCAAGCATGGATAACAACATTATCTTCGGGGTCAGAATAAATAATGGCGTTGTGGAGAAGATGAAAAATGACCATATGCAAGCGGATTGGGTCGCCCATGACAACAGGTAGGGGATTTTGTAAGGAGACTGCTATACCCACTTGGTGTTTTTTGGCAAGGTCTTGCACAGCCTCAATCGCTTTATGGATGGCATCTCCCAGACGAATGGGGATATGATTTAAAGGCATCCCTGCTTCTATCCACGCAAGGTCAACCAATAGCTCCGACATATCGTGCAACTTGGTCGTTGTCTCTTTGATACGTGTTAAGAATTTTTTCTGTTGGTCGTTTGTGTCTCCGAATTTCCCTATCAAATCAGAAAATCCACCAACCGCTGCAATCGGGTTTCTTAAGTCATGAGCAATTGACTTAATCAACATCTCTCGGCGTGTTTCGAGGTCACGTCTTTCTGTCACATCTTTTAATATAACAACCCGTTCACCCGCTTCCATTGTGGAGGCTATACCAATCGCAAATCGTCGGCGGGGTAGGCGAACATCAAGCGTTTGGTCACCCAATCTTTCAAATAGATTAATCAGGTTTGGGTGTGTTTTAAATATACTTCGAGGGGTTTTATCAAAAACATCATCAACGGTGACTTGTAACATACCAGCCGCAGCAGGATTAATATGCTGAATCCGCAAATCGGACGGTGAGGCAATTAATATACCATCGCCAACACTGCGAAAAATAAATTCATATATTTGGATCGGGTCGAGGGTTGGCTTCGACATTTCATTTCATTTCTGTGTGGTTCACTATCAATCGCTTATGATTCAGGGTCGTCTTCAGGTGTTGGTTCTATTGGCTCTTCTTCATCAATGGGTTCACCGTCAGATTGTGATTCGTCTATCGTTTCGTCAACGGCAACTGTATCACTATCACTGACGGATGACTTAGAGTCTGCCTCACTATCATCACCTTCTACTTCTATCATAACCCGTTTTGCTGAATCTGCCTCTAGGCTATCAGGTAATTGCGGGATTTCAGGCTCTTTGATAATGTCTTCTTCGATAGGTTTGGGGTCTAACACAGCCTGCCAATCAGGTTCACCCTCTAATATGACCTCATGCTCTGATGGGAAGCTCACCCGAATCTCTTTCTTTGAACGTGTCACAACAACTCCGTATTGTTCGACTGTGACATCATCACCCCATGTGAATTTTCCACCAACCCAGACTTTATACCGCGAGATTACACGCACGCCAATCACATCGCTTAATAAATTCAGTGGCACAACCCCACCAACATGATGGTCTTCACCATATGCTTGCAATTCATCAGCGTGGTAAAACTGAGATAAATACCCATCGTTAAACAGAATTTTGCTTAGGCTATCCATAACAGTTTGGATCAGTTGTGTTGCCTCTTTATGGTGACCACTTTTGACCATACCTTCACCAATGAGCGATAGCCAATACATCCAGATACCACCGCCACCATTGCCATTTGATGGATCGAAATTCTTGTCTTGTGCGCTGACCATTGTTAAGCCATTTGGGCGCATAAAATGACTGTCATCAGTTGCTAATTTGACTAAGGCTTTTGCTTTTGCTTTTGTCAAATGCCCTGTCCATAGGGGTAATATATGGTTGATGTCTAAACCTGTTGTATTAATGGTCTCGGCATAAATCTTATAGACTCGGCTTAACCCGCTAATGTGGATGGACTCAATATGAGATAGGGGAAGCTCTGTTGTGTACATACCTTGACGGTTCAACCACAGGAAATCATCAGACTCGGCAGTAATTGTGATGGGTTTGCCTTGTTCATCTTTACCGACAAGGTTGAGGGTAATTCGTGGACGATGACTAACGCCACCAACCACACGGATAACAACACGATTCGCGGCAACCAGCGACTTGTCTAAGGTATGGGAGACATCGCCAGCAACACCGTTTAATAATTCCACACTATCCGTTGTTAAGTGGGTATCACGATCGCGGTAGGTATAGCGTTTGCCATCCCAAAATTTATCTAAATGCTTTTCAAGTGTTTGTAATTGTTCTTTAAAGTTGTCTTGGTCATCCGCTTCGCCAAGTATTTCTGCGATTTGCTGTAACGCTTCCGCTTCAGAAATTAAATAGGCGAGTAAATCAGGGGTTTCCATCTGACGGATATTTGCACCTTGCCCCCATGCTTGACCCATTGCAAATGTTGGGAAGGCGACATAACCCATCTGCCGTTCCGATTGCCATTCAGGCACACCATCACCATCGGCATCCATATCATGATTAAACCACCGTTTGAAGAATATACGCAGTTTTACGTAAGTATCCCTCAAAAATTGCTCATCTTCAATTTGCTGATAAATCATCCATGTCATCCGCGCAAGGATTGGCATCATCATCACACCTTGCTTTTGACCTGCTAAGCCTGGTTGACGGTCAACAAAACCTGATTCATCTTGTGTGGATAGGTAATTATGGATAATACCTTTTGCGAAACTCGGTTCAATACTCGCAATCACAGGAGCTAATAAATAAGCAAGTGTTGGGTCTTGTCCTGACCAGATACGAATATGGTCGCGCCCATCGCCACGCTTGCTCCATCCACGTTTATTGGAACGTACAGCAACATATGATGGGTGGGGTAGATGGTCTGTCGGTTTCATAAACGAGTTGACGAGCAGTGAATATGATAAGTCAATCAACTTATCCCAATCTTGATTACCTGTTGTAATCTTGGGAACAGCTGTAGATTCTAAATCAATTTGCTCAAAGAAGGGTTTCCATGGACGTGCTAGCCAATTCATCGCAAGGCTAACCGAATCGCGCATTTCGCCAAGCCCAGCAACGACAAAAGGTATCCGCACAGTCTGACCAACTTCAATCAGGACTCTACATCCAATCTTTGGGCTGGAGATAGAGCCACCATAAACTGCAAGGCTTGCACCTTCTAATACAACTACAGGGTTGATGTTCTCAAGCTCACCCAAATGCAAGGCAATTGTATCATCACGGAATGTGAGGACGTTGAGCTTTCGATTCCGCTTGTTAATCGTTACTTGCCCGAACAAGTCGAGTTGTAGATTAATGTCCTCGTTACCTGTATTAGTGAGTAAATATTCCCCACCTGATGCGCGAGATTCCATCGACCAATATTGTGCAACAAGTTCTAATTCTGGCACAATCTGAGATTCAACCCGCAAGTACCCTGGGGCGAAGTGTGTGATATAAGGTGGTGTGGTATAGGTTTGATATTGGTAGACGGTACGACCACCGAGTGACCATCTTGGGACAATGCTAGCAATGTCCACTCGTCCACCATATGTGGTTTGGAAGGAAAGGGCTGGATTATTACGTGAGCCGAGATTGAGTCTCCATACTTGATCATCTGTGTAATCTGTCCGACTGAATCGTGCATCTGCTGCAATTTGAAACTGAAAAGCAATCCCACGATCCATCTCCCAGCGCCGTAGATTTTCCATCCCTTATGCCCCCATTGTATCTAAACTATTCTGATTCGACTGACCAAGTAAATGATTCTTCATCAAACTCGAAAATATCACCAAACAGGCTTTCAACGACATGATAACCTGGTCCTGGTATATATTCATTATCCTCATCGACTTCACCACCAGCATGATATTCATAGCGTGTGGTATGTCCAAGCTCAATGTCTAATGCCCATCCGATAGCATCACGGACTTCTGGATTTTCTCGCCATAATTTACCAAACCCACGTTCTGGCTGATAGAGTCCTTCAGGTGGAATAATCTCTGGGTCAATCTCGGCTTGTCCCTCGATGAATGTGTCGTCATAGACTGACCAGACACGCTCGTTTTCTTCATTATCTTCATCAATCGTTAAAACCCAAATTTGACCTACAGGTTGTACCCAGAACATCCAACCATCTTCGAAGCGTTGTTCTGCCACATAGATTTGACCTTCTACGGGTGTTGGGAATGGGTCAGGTGTCGGTGTTGTTGTCGCAGTCGGTGTTATGGACGGCTCTAAGGTTGCTGTTGGCTCTTCGGTTGCTTCATCTTCGTCAACTGTTTGTGCTTCAGCATCGGTACTATCTGTTGATTCTGCAACCGCATCTGAGGTTGCTGTGACAACAAGAACAATTTGAGTTGGTGGAGGTCCTTGACATGCAGTTATCACAATTGCGATAACTAGCAAACAGAGGGATAGTAAGCGTATTTGCATTAACAAAACTCCATAATACATATATAGATCATAGCCTAAATATTGTAACAGAGCGTTTTATATCTGCAAGTGAAGCTCAATGAATCGTAGGGGAGTCGGTGAAAAATTTACGCAAATTTTACGAACAGACAAATGGATGCCTGTCCGTTTAGAATCAATTAAACACTCGCTGAAACTTGCGGACGATGTTTCATAACGAGTTCTACCATGAGTTTACCGAGTCCTGTTAATTTGTTCTCGTATTTTTCACTGGTGAGATTGCCGTCACTATCAAAGGCTGACTTGGCATTATGAATAGAAACCATCAAAGGTGCAACAATCCCACGTAACGAATGTACACTATGGGTCATCGCTGTTAGTGTATTGACCCCAGCCATATCGCCACCTGCCGTGACAATTAGCCCAATGACTTTGTTATGCAAATAAGGATACTCACCACCACTCAGATATTCCATATAGTCAATTGCATTTTTAGTCACGCCAGCCAATGTTCCGTGATAAGCTCCCGTACTCCATATCATCGCATCAGCAGAGCGCATTGTCTCTATGAAGTGCTTGGTTTTGTCGCTCAGATCATCGTAATTGTCAGCAGGATCATACATGGGTAATTGTAAATCACGCATCGAAAATCGCGAAATCTCTGCACCCTGTTCTTTAGCAACAGATAACGCATAATCTAAAGCATATAAACTCTTTGATGTTTTACTGAGTGTGCCACCGACACCAACAATCTTGATAGGTTGTTTCATTATTGTTTTCCAATTCTCTTTAAATGACTTGAATACATCTATTGTGACATCGCTATATGAAAGCAGAATGAGACAATAGGATAGATTGACCTGTACTTTGGTACAGAATCAAAGGCTAATCAGCCCCTTTTGGGCAGCAATCGTGACTGCTTCAGTACGATTACTTGCCCCCAACTTCCCTAAAATAGCGCTCACATAAAATTTAACTGTGCGTTCTGTGATAAATAATTCGACTGCGATGTCCTTATTTTTCATACCTTGTGCCAAATGAGCTAAGACTTCTTGTTCGCGTTCGGTTAGGGGTTCAGGCAGTTCTTCATTGGGCGTTTTTCCTGTTTGTCCGCTAATGTGTTGCAGTAATTTGGATGCAACATCTGGTTCGAGCAATGACCCACCACGACTGACGATGCGGACTGCCCGAAATATATCATCACGCGGCGCGCCTTTTAATAAATATCCTTTTGCGCCTGCCTGCACAGCACTGATAATCCGTTCATCTGTATCAAATGCTGTAAATACGATGAATTGTGTATCAGGTAGATAGTGTCGAATTTGCTGAATGGCTTGGACACCGTCAACTTCTGGCATTTCAATGTCTGTCATGACAATATCAGGCGTAAATTGACGCGCTTTGAGTATCAAGTCTTTGCCGTTTGTCGCTTCTGCCACAATATCAAAATCCTCTTGAGTACTTAATATGGCGACCAAGCCATCGCGAACAACAGGGTGGTCATCTGCAACGACGATGCGAATTTTTTCTGTCATATCACATTATCCAATGGAATCATTACTTCGATAATTGTACCAATTTCGGGTGTGCTGGAGATATTGATTTTTCCGCCTAAAAGTTTGACACGCTCTTTCATGCCAATCAGCCCAAAGTGACCTTGTGGGATTTGATTTAGACGAAAACCCTTCCCATCATCTTCGATAACAAGTTGCACACGCTCTGGGACAAGCCTTAGCTCTACACGGAGGTTGCTTGCATTGGCGTGTCGTTTTGTATTATTGATGGCTTCTTGTGCAATGCGGTATAAACTTGTTGAAACTCGTATCGGTAAGGGTGGACCACTCCCCATAATTTCACATTGTGTTTCTAAGCTGGCATGAATATTAGGGTCATCGAGCATAGAACGTAAGGCTTCGGGTAATGTTTTGCCGTCTAATGGGGTCGCTCGTAAATCCATAACAGACCGCCGAGCTTCTTCCAAATTAACACGCGTTAGTTCAATCGCACGTTGAATCGTCAGTTTGACTTTTTCGGATGATGCACCGCTATCCATTAGGGCATCGGCAGTTTCTAATTGTAGGATTGTTGCCGCCATACCTTGCGCGATGGTGTCATGAATCTCTCGTGCGATCCGATTACGCTCATTAATTGCGCCTATATCTTTACTTTTCTGATAGAGTCGTGTTCGCTGAATGGCTATGCTCATGAGGTCAGCAACCGTATGAAGCACTTGTAAATCATCTTTAGAAATTTCTCGCCAATCGGTACTGGCTACATTTAGAATACCAAGTTCCAGCAGATGATTATCACTATCACGCGCATAAAGTGGAATACTGGCATGATAGCGTAACCCCTCTGTACCATCTTTGAGGTTCTCTAATCGTGTACATAATATCGCGTTGATATTTGCCGCACCCTCCATATCACCTTCAATATAGGAGTCAATGCAATAACATGTGCCACCCATGCGTCGTGGATGATCTGCGAGGGCAGGGGGGAGGTCAATCGTTACAGCAGTATAAAATTTACTCGTGCCTTCCTCATTTAAGAATATCCAACCTGTTGTTAGGTCAAACAGCTTGATAATCTTGTACAGAGCAGTTTCTAGGGCATCCTTTAACTGTATTTCCCGATTAAGGGCTTCGGCAATATAGTTGAGTACCGTGAGTTCATGGTTACGCCGTTGTAATTTTTGGGTGCTAACTGGGTCAGAATTTGCCATATAATACATCTCAAACAATTTTTCAGAGTATAGCATAGTCCTCATTCGATCAACAGAAAGTGAAAGCAAATGACATATACACCGACCAATATTACCTTAGACAAGACCAAAGGTATCCTTGAAATTACTTGGGATGATGGTTTGCAAAGTCAGTACCCATTATCACAATTACGTGAAGCCTGCCCCTGTGTGGAGTGTCGCGGTGGGCATCAATTCATGGGCTTAGAACATGCACCTGATGATATTTTAAAGTTAACACCTGTTCGGTCATATGCCGTCACGGGTCTTAGCCCAATTGGTAATTATGCCATCCAACCGACATGGGATGATGGACATGCAACAGGAATTTATACTTGGGAATACCTACGATTAATATCTCCACAAAAAAGTATTGATTCCGAATAGCTTCAAATAGCTTCAATCATTTACTTTTAACTTTTTTGTATGGTTTGCACAAGGTTAAACGTTTTGCTAAACACTGTTCTTTGTATATAATTGTCCTAATCACAGTGAAGTGATTGATTTAGTTTACTAGTTTTCTAAAGGAAGATTTAATGAAATTTACAAAAATTTTTAGTCTAATCATCGCTATGATGATGTTGGTTGGTGTTTTGAGTGTTTCGGCACAAGATGATGCACTTGTCATTTGGGCTGATGATACACGCGCACCGATCCTCGAAGAATTGGGTGTCGCATTTGAAGAAGAATTCGGTATTCCAGTTATTGTTCAAGAATTAGAATTTGGTGACATTCGTGATCAATTCAAAACCGCTGGTCCTGCTGGCGAAGGTCCTGATATGATTATCGGCGCACATGACTGGCTCGGTGAATTGGCTGTTAATGGGTTGCTTGCAGAAATTGATGTTGAAGATGTAGCTGATCAATTCCTGCCTGCTGCATTAAACGCATTTGTTTATGATGGCGTTCAATACGGTTTACCATACGCGGCAGAAAACGTTGCATTTATCCGCAATACAGACCTTGTTCCAGAAGCACCAGAAACATGGGCTGACGTTCTCGCAATCAGTGAACAACTCGTTGCAGATGGTGAAGCGCAATATGGTTACATTATCCAAGATAACGATCCATACCACTTCTTCCCAGTACAAACTGCATTTGGTGGTTATGTATTTGGGTTGACCGAAGCTGGTTATGATGCAGAAGATGTGGGTATCGATAGTGAAGGTTCAATCGCTGCTGCTTCCTTCATCGAAGGTATGGTTGCTGAAGAATTGATGCCATCTGGTGTTGATTATGACGTTATGCACACACTCTTCGGTTCTGGTGATGCTGCTATGATTATCACAGGTCCTTGGGCGATTCCAACCATCGAAGAATCTGGTGTTCCATTTGAAGTCAGCGGTATTCCTTCTGGTCCAGAAGGTGACTCTGGTAAACCATTCTTGGGTGTACAAGGTTTCATGATTAGCGCATTCAGCGAAAATCAAATCCTTGCAGAAGCATTCCTGTTCGATTACATTGCAACAGAAGAAGCAATGTCCTCCATCTATAGCTCTGACCCACGTCCACCCGCATTCTTGGCTGTTCGTGATAACCTCGATGACGAAATCATGAATGGTTTTGTTGCTGCTGGTTCAGAAGGTCTTGCAATGCCAGCTATCCCAGCAATGAGTTCCGTATGGAGCGCATGGGGTGGTGCGATGGAATTGGTTCGTACAGGTGAACTGACAGGTGAAGAAGCATTTACTGATGCTGCTGAACAAATCCGTACCCTGATTGCAGAATCCGGAAGCTAAACCGAAAATACGGTTTTACAGTTAATCTAATCATGACGGGGGATTATCCATATGGGTGTCCCCCGTTGTTGAACCCCTCAGTCATACAAGTGAAAAGGAGATACACACTTTAGCGTTTTTTGAGCAAGGTGTGTGAAATAGTGATGACTACCACAACAACAGATGAAAAACCTAAAAATTCCAACCGAGCAAACAAATCCATCTGGCAATATATCGCGACATATTTTGGATTGGCGATTGTTGATGCCTTTGCATTATTCCTGATTTATTCATTTGCATCTGATGGTGTCTGGGAACTCGCCATTACCATTGGCTTGATTACCCTGATGGTCAATGTCATTAATTTGCGCGAGGATATGTACCCATTACGTTGGATTTCGCCTGCGCTTGCATTAATGGGCTTGATGATTGTATTTCCGCTAGTCTATACAGTCTATGTATCGCTCACAAATTATGGTGATGGAAATTTATTAACAAAACAACAAGTTATAGATTTATTAGCAAACGAAACTTATTTGCCCGAAGGTGGCAAAGTTTATGAATGGACGGTTTATCAGAATGAAGCAGGCGATTATGCGCTCTGGCTGACTGATGAAAGTGAAGATGATGCGTATTCCTTCGCTACACTAAATACTTTTGAAGCCGTCACTTCCGTTGAAGCGGGTGGGGAGTTGCCAGCAGACTATAATGGCTATCGTCAACTTGACCGTGGCGAGGCATTACGTGCAACACAAGAAGCCCAAGATTTAATCTTCGGCTCGGCAGATGTCAAAATCGGGATTGCTGGACGTAAAGAGGCTGGTGAGTTTGAGCAACGCTATGTCTATCAATCTGATCAAGATGCTGTTTTGGATAACGAAACAGACTCCTTGTTTTTTGCCAATGCAGAAAATGGTCAATTTGAAAACGAAGCAGGCGAGACACTCATCAC
>CAYGTY010000080.1:0-5587 GCA_964352825.1 uncultured Anaerolineaceae bacterium | reverse complement strand
TTCAATAACTTTGTCATCATCGAAGCCTATGATGAAGGTGGTCCACCCATTGCAGGCACACCAACCCCTGCAGGGCATACCGACATTCTCATTAGTTATGCTTTCCGCCTAGCATTTGGTGGCGGGCGTGGTGCGGATTTCGGTTTGGCATCTGCGATTACGATTATCATTTTCTTGATGGTCGCAGGTGTAACGCTCTTACAATTCCGCCTTACGAAAAGCTGGGAGGAGACTTCAGAAAATGTCTAATTCAACAAGTAACCAAGGTCTAAATCGTCAACAAGCAGCTTTAATTGGAACAGGCATACAAATTGTTATCCTGATTTTTGCTGTCATCTTTGCGCTATTTCCTGTGGTATGGATTGTCTCGGCGGCGTTCAACCCAACCCAGTCGATGAGTACACAATCAATTGTTCCACCCTTACCCGAAACCCGCGTCGTCAATGCAGAAAAAGCAGGTACAGTTGTCAGTATTGTTGCTAGTGATGGTACGCGCGTTGAACGTAGTGCTGCAACGATTATGATTATCGAAGTCGATGGCTCGGAAGAAGAAATCCGTGCGCCGAAAAATGGATATGTGGTAAATTATCGTATTAATGAGGGCGATTCTTTTGCCGAAGGGGATACGCTCTTCGACATCAGTTCGAGCTTGATGATTAACTTCGATACCTTACTCACATCAGAACGCCAACCTTTTATGCGCTGGTTGTTTAATACAATTATCGTAGCAGGTGTCACATCTGTGATTACGGTGATGGTCACTGCTTTGAGTGCCTATTCATTCTCCCGTTTCCGCTTTAAAGGGCGTGAGGGTTTGCTGGTATTTATTTTGCTGGTTCAAGTTTTCCCGAATTTGCTCGCGATGGTAGCGATTTTCTTGATGTTACAACAAATTGGTAACTATATACCTTTGCTGGGATTAAATACGATTGGTGGCTTAATCCTCGTTTATGTCGGTGGGGCAATGGGTATCAATATCTGGCTGATGAAAGGTTTCTTTGATTCTGTCCCGCGTGATATTGATGAATCCGCCTTGGTTGATGGTGCGAATCATTGGCAGACCTACTGGCAACTGATTTTCCCATTGGTTCGTCCAATTTTAATCGTGGTCGGGATTTTATCGTTTGTCGGAACATTTAACGAATTTGTGCTGGCGCGTGTCCTCCTCCGTGATAAAGAGAGCTGGACATTAATGGTCGGTTTATGGGGATATATCAGCGATAACTTTGCCCGTGATTGGGGTGTGTTTGCGGCGGGTGCAGTCATTGGTGCTGTTCCAACCTTGATTATCTACCTCACACTCCAAGACCAGATTGTCGGTGGACTGACACAAGGCTCTGTTAAAGGTTAATTTGAAACTTATCTGATAACAAACGGGGGTGTTGCTGAGATATGCACACCCTCTTTTTTTCGTTATACTCACACTAAAGATTGATTTTGTCATATGAAAGGATAGACCTGATGCCCATACCCACTTTAGAGATTGTCAATAAAGCGATTGGTACAGAACTACCACCGATTACCTATAGCTACACAGAGCGTGATGTCGCATTATACGCACTCGGAATCGGCGCACCCAGTGACTGGCTTGACCAAAACGAACTCCAATATGTCTATGAACTCAGTAACGAGGGGTTCAAAGTGATTCCTTCCTTTGGTGTGATTTACTCAGGTAGGCAGATTCAGTCCATCTTGTCAGGGAATATCGCAGGTATCGAATATAACCCGATGATGCTTGTGCATGGTGAACAATATTTAGAAATCAAGAAACCTTTACCGACATCAGGGACAGTTATCTCCACGCCGAAGATTGCGAATATTTTTGATAAGGGCAGTGGTCTATTGATGGTGACTGATGTAACGAGCCGAGATGAAAATGGTGATGTGCTGACCATTGCGAAGTCATCGATGTTTATTCGGGGTATTGGTGGGTTTGGCGGGGAACGTGGCTCAAGCGAAAAAATCGAAATCCCCGACCATGCGCCTGATGTTGTGCATGAAGAATCCACCCTGAAGATTCAAGCGCTGATTTATCGCTTATCAGGGGATGTTAACCCACTCCATGCTGACCCCAAAATGGCGGCGATTGGTAATTTTGATAGACCGATTTTGCATGGTTTAAGCTCATATGGTTTTGCAACACGTGCTGTGATGAAGCACTTCTGCGATAATGATGCCGATAGATTAAGCTCAATTGGGGTGCGCTTTTCTAAGCATGTCTTCCCCGGTGATACATTAGTCACTGAAATGTGGAAAGTCTCCGATACAGAAGTCGTATTCCAAATGAAATCAAAAGAGCGCGATGTGATTGTACTCAGCAATGCTAAAGCAACTGTGAAAGGCTAAACCAATGACTAGTTTTGACCCAACCGAACATCCTCATCGTCGGTATAATCCGCTGATTGACGAGTGGATTTTGGTCTCGCCGCATCGTACAAAACGCCCGTGGCAGGGTAAACAAGAAAAATCTGCACCTGATAATCGCCCTCAATATGACCCAAAGTGTTATCTCTGCCCCAATAATACGCGTGCTAGTGGCGACACCAATCCAGATTATGATAGTACCTTTGTTTTTACCAATGATTATGCGGCAGTCTTACCTGATGTTCCTTCAGCGCCTGAAGGCACCCCATTATTTCAAAGTAAATCGGTACAAGGGACAGCCCGTGTGATTTGTTTCTCACCGCGTCATGATTTAACCCTTGCTGAAATGCCAATCGAAGATATTCGCACAGTCGTTGATTTATGGAGTGACCAAACAGCCGAACTGGGGAAAGAATACGCATGGGTTCAATTATTTGAAAATCGTGGGGCTATGATGGGGTCATCGAACCCACATCCACATGGTCAAGTATGGGCAACTGATGAACTCGGTAACATCCCTGCAAAGGAAGATAAGCAACAACAACAATATTTTGCAGAACATGGCTCTGTATTGCTGATGGATTATGCAGAACAAGAATCAGATGCTCAAGAACGGATTGTGGTCGAAAATGATGAATGGCTAGTTGTTATACCTTACTGGGCGGTTTGGCCTTTCGAGACGCTGGTCTTGCCCAAACGCCACGTCTTGCGGATGCCTGATTTAGATAATGCTCAACGGGATGCACTGGCAGACATCACAAGACAGTTATTGATTAAATATGACAATCTGTTTGAAGTCTCATTCCCGTATTCAATGGGTTGGCATGGCGCACCATATTGGGATGCTGATGTGAGCCATTGGCAATTACACGCTCATTTCTATCCACCACTCTTGCGTTCAGCATCGGTCAAAAAATTTATGGTCGGCTATGAGATGATGGCAGAATCGCAACGCGATATCACGGCGGAACAAGCGGCACAACGCCTCCGTGATTTATCGGATATTCACTATAAACTGCGCTAAATCATATGAAATTGTAGGGGAGTATCTCAGATGCTCCCAAGTTACTCATCCCATGTAAACTGCATCAAATCACCAACCAATGGATCACCTGCATAATTACAAGAACCTGCTTCAGGAATAAATCCGTCCCGAATCGTTGCTTGGGGTTGGTCAGGATTAAAATAGTTATAAACTTGGCGTGAAACCTCTGCAATGACAGGAAGTGATTCTTGAAAATTGAGCCACTCAGGTTGATACATCATCATGGCAATCACATAATCGCCACCGGGGGTAAAGAAAACTGCCGCGTTGCCATGTGTATCAGGAATCCACCCATGTTTATGCGCGACGCGAGTATCGGCTGGAACGCCTGCTTTTAAGAGTGCGTCAACTGTATTATTGCTCATCACATGTAACATCTGACGACATTCGCGCGGTTCAATCCGACTCTCAAATGTATCAATCAATAACCCGCTATCTTCATAGGCACATTCATAAACGCCAGCTAATAATGTACCCATCTCTGAGACAGTGATTTGATTGGATAAATCTGGATTGGCTTTTTCCTGATTGGCAGTTGTCTGCGGTAGCAAAATCGGACGAGGTGGGGGTTCGGGTGTACCAATTGTTGTAAATGGTGCTGTCAGGAATGACCGAGTCAGACCTAATTGAGTAAAGAAGTCTGTAACTGCTTCGGCACCATCATATTCGTTACCACCGCCAATAACACTTAGTAAGCGATTTGTGGCAACGTTTTCACTACATATCATCGTATTTGCGATGTCAGTCGCCTGTTCTATACTGGGTGGCGTATCTAATACTTCATAGAGTTTTGCAAGAATCGCAACTTTATTGATACTTGTCCCACTAAATGCAAAATCATCACCAAATGTCAGAGCTTCTCCTGTTTGCAAGTCCATCACAAATAACGCACCAAAACGGCTTGTTTCAGGGTCAAACTTGTTATCGAGGACAACGTTCCACAATTGATTACCTAAGACCTGAAAACCGGTACTCAATGGCACAGCATCTTGTCCTGCGATAGCACTTGCGCTAATCACAGATGGCGTCGGGCTGAGTGTTGGTAAGACCAGTCTGGCTTGGGTAATGGCTTGTGTATTAAAGATGTTCCCATCAATATCTAATAAGTCTTGTGCAATCCATGCTTGATTATTAGGGACACCGTCAAAGCGAATCCGCACCCAGGGGAATTGCGTATGATAGCCTGTAATCTCATAACGATCACCTGCATAGGCATAACCGACCCGCGGATATTCGACACCAGGACCATAACGAATATTAATTTCACCTGTGGCAAGACCCGTCACAGAAAATGCACTGATGGTTGCGGTTGGCGTGACGGCTGGCAGAGTGGGTGAGGGGAGCGCATTGGCTTGGTCTTGATTTGCTACGGGTGTTGCGATGGTTGCCACTGGAATCGGGGTTGCCTCATTGATAACCAAGTCGGAGAAGGGGACAACATTGATATTCCCGTTAACCGTGACCAGTGTGTCATATACCCAGCCTTTAGGTTCAAATGTATTCGGCTCGCCCAATAATACCCACGGGTAAAATTGGCTTCTGCCAATAACAGGATAATTGACACCAAATGCAATTTCACCAACCAGTGCCGAATCGACATTATCATCAGCGCGTAAATTCGCTTGGTTGATGGCTTGTGCGCTAACCCCTGTATTTTGTTGAGCAAGCGATAAACTAACAGTAAAACATAGTATAACGACAAGTAAAAGTGATGAAACTTTCATGAATAACCCTATATTGACGGACATTGATAGAGGCATTATAACATGGTCAATTGTGGCTCAAATAGTCGCTTTGCCTATGATTCTGATATTGACATCCCTGCTACAGCTTGTATACTTTTCTCTGCTTACTTGCCGAAGTGGCGGAATTGGCAGACGCGCTACGTTCAGGGCGTAGTTCCCTTCGGGGAGTGTGGGTTCGACTCCCACCTTCGGCACATACAAGCTCGGTCTATTGGCTGTCCTCATATAGGTAAATTTATGACATCACAAACAACATACACCACAATCCTCAATGGCATGATTAGCCTACTCAATCAACTATTTTATGCAGGAAACATCAATGACCTGATAACAGTCATCAAGTCAGGCTCTGAAATATCACATTTAGAAAATGTTTCCAAAAACGACTTTATCAACTGGCAACTGGCTATTAGTGATGTTCAGATACGTCTAC
>CAYGTY010000079.1:0-25701 GCA_964352825.1 uncultured Anaerolineaceae bacterium | reverse complement strand
AAAGTCGTGTTAAAATAGGAATATAATGTTCTTTGAGCGGAGATAGTAAAAAATGGCAGCAAATGTTGATGCAATGGTCAGAGCAGGTATTGAAGCCTATCGTGATGGCAAGGCTCCAGAAGCACGTAAATTACTTGAAAAAGCAATTGAACTCGATGATTATAATGAGCAAGCATGGATGTGGCTCAGTGCAGTTGTTGATACTGAAGAGGAAAAACGCACTTGCCTTGAAAATGTAATAGTTATTAATCCAGAAAATGAAGAGGCACAACGGGGTTTAAAAATGCTAGGTGTTGATGGTGGTGCGTCTGCTCCTACTGCTGTTCCAACAGAGAATAATACCTCGAACGCCTTTACAGATACTGGGATGGCAGATTTCGGCGATGTCGATTTCACTGCAGATATAGGTGATGATAATGAATGGAGTATCCCTCCAACAGCCACCAGTAGTGCTAGTTCAAATTTTGTACCACCAGAAACCTCTTCGGGTGAATATGACGATTGGGTCAATAATCTAGGGCTGGGTGGAGATAGTAGTTCACCTGAGCCAAGCCCAGCACCTCAGCAAGCTCCTGTATCGCCCGATGCCTTTCCCGCAGGTGTCATTAATGATATGTTCGGTTTGGATGATGACGATGATGTTTTTGGCGGTGATCCTTTTGGAAGCGAAGATGCCTTTGATGATATAGATGATACATCCTATACATCAGGTCCATTTGGTGGCGATGATAGCATTGATGATGATTTCAGTTTTGATGAAACACCTGAACCAGCAACACCTGCTCCAACCAATGTTGTATCACCGGGGGCAGAAAATCTTGGCGGAGATAGTTTCTTTGAAGATTTGGATAGTGCGGACTTTGCAGGTGGTGATTTTATTGTTGGGGATGAGGCATTTGACGGTGATGGGCAAGATGATTTAACCCCAGATGAGCTATTTTCATTCATTCCAGATGAAATATCTGCAACACGTTTACCCGGTACAAAACAAGGCGTTCCAGTCCCTTCAGTGATTGTTCTCTTCATTATGGTACTCTTGAATGTAGGTGCAATTGCATTTATTGCCAGTAGCTTATAGAAAACGCTAGACAATCTTTAGGGTTAATGTTACTATTTTAAGCCGTTCAGACAGAGATTTCCAACGGGCAAAAGCGCCCAATAAGTGCTTACGAAAGGAGCAACAGGAGAAAATTTTCTTCTGTATAAAAATATGGCTAATCATAAATCTGCAATAAAACGTATTCGCCAAAATGAAAAACGTCGCGAACACAACCGTACCTTCCGCAATCGCACACGTACCTTAATCAAACAGGCGCGTGAGGCAATCAGCAAAGGTGATGTTGAAGAAGCACGTGCAGCAACTCAAGTCGCTATTCGTGACCTCGATATTCAAGCAAGCCGTGGCATTATTCATAAAAGCAATGCAGCACGTCGCAAAAGCCGTTTGATGAAACAACTTGCCCAACTTGGTAGCTAGTTAATTTTATCAAATGACTACTTAAAGAGCCTGACACCTGTGTAGGCTTTTTTGTTTTATCTAGGGAAATTTAAACTTCGAGGCAGTATCCAACACCACGGATGGTTTTGAGGTACTGTGGCTTATTGCCTTTTTCTAGCGCATGACGTGCATGGCGGATATGTACATCTAAAGTGCGCGTATCCCCCATATAGTTTGTATCCCACACACGTTTCATAATAGTCTCACGGTCAAGCACTTCGTTAGGATGAGCAAAAAACAATGCCAGTAAATCTGACAATTTAGGATTAAGTTGTAATTCCTGACCATGAGCATACAAAATACGAGTTGTGGAATTCATTTTAAAAGGTCCACATTCAATCATATCTTTCTCTTTGCTATCCAACATTCGATTGACCACCCCAATAAGTTTTCGTGAAGACAAGGGGGGACATAGTGTTACATCAGCCACCTTCGCTATGGTGTTCGGGGACTTTGGTCGAATGTGAATCATCGGGCAATCAGCAAAATGTTCTTTAACTAGCCTACAAATGCGCTCACCAGATGTTCGCATGGAAATAGCATCAACAATAATCAAATCAAATTTGAGGCTATCCGCATACTGTAGTGCCTTTTTGCCACTTGGTGCGATTATCACATCCCAATTACGCTGTAGAGGTGAAGCGCGTTGAACTGTACCGACTAACAGTATTCTTGCAGACAATTTTACACTTCCTATTTATTGCAGAGATGATAAATACTTAATGCAAGATTTGCATTTTTGCGCCATAATTAACGAGCTATCAAATTTAGAGTATCAAATACCTTTGGCAAACATGTGTTGTCAATCTAATAAAACAATGTAAATCATCGATAAATCTATAGTTGGGGTATAGACCCTCATCATGGAGTAGTCGAATTATATCATGTAACCGTATCAGGCAAAGTCCTGACCTTATGAAATGTGTGATACTTATGAAATCTTATATTAAAACAATTTATTCACAATGGAATTGGCAGACCCTACCCAACCTTTCTGATTGGGTGGTGGAAGAAGCAGTCCGCATTCAACAGATACCAGCACCCACGTTTGATGAGGCACAACGCGCCAGCTATATTTCAGAGCAATTCCAAAAATTAAATCTCACAGATGTATCCATTGATGATGTGCATAATGTCTATGGTCGCATTGTTGGTAAATCCAGTGATACAGGTATCCTCATTCTTGCTCATACAGATACGGTCTTTCCTGCTGATACAGACTTAACCATTAAACGGACAGGGCAACACATTTATGGTCCGGGTCTAGGTGATAATAGTATGGGAGTTGCTGGCTTGTTAGGGCTTGCAAAAGCATTAACCGATACGGGACATCAACCTGATTGCGATTTGTGGTTTGTTGCCAATAGCTGTGAAGAAGGACTAGGAGATTTAATTGGTGCAAAAGCAGCCTTTACAAAACTCCAATCTAAGATTGATGCAGTTATCAATTTAGAAGGCTTGGCATTTGGGCATATCTATAATGCTGGAATTGCTGTTCACCGTTTGCACATCAAAGCAGAAGCCGATGGTGGGCATAGTTGGTTGCATTATGGTCGTCCCAGTGCGATACACGGGATTATGGAATTAGGTTCGCGCATCTGTAATATTGATGTCCCTTCGCAACCACGAACAACCTATAACATCGGAATGGTTGACGGAGGTCATGCAATTAATGCCATCGGAACAAAAGCCAGTTTATGGTTAGATATGCGCTCCGTCAGCCCTGCCGCACTTAATACACTCAGAGATCAAGTATATGCGCTCATCAAAGAGATCGAACATAGTGGATTACGTTTTGAAGTCGATGTAGTGGGTGACCGTCCAGCAGGTTCGATTGCAGATACTCATGTACTTGTACAGGGCGCACAGTCAACATTGATGGAGTTAGGTATTCGAGGTGTCCTAGAAATAGGCAGTACCGATGGCAATGTTCCACTATCACATGGTTGTCCAACGGTCACAATTGGAATTACACGGGGTGGTAATGCCCATCGCCTAGATGAGTTTATTGAAACTGACCCTGTTAAATCAGGTATGAAACAGTTGATAACACTAACATTAGCAACAGCACAATACTACACCAATCAGAAATAAGGCAAATAGATAACTATTCTATCTGCCCTACTCTATTTTTATTTAAAGCGATGCCAATATATCAACGATGCGGTCTATCTCTTCAGGTGTGTTATATTGTCCGATGCCGATACGAACTAAACCGTCGGGGCGTTCAAGGCGTTTCATAATTTCAACAGCATAATAATCGCCACTCCATACATAAATATGGTTATCCGCAAGATGTTGTGCAATATCATCAGGTTTATGACCATCTAGTGCAATCGCAACAGTTGGTACACGCCAATCGAAGCGTTCACCATCTGTAATACCAGCAATTGTTATACCCTCTATTTTTTGCAAACCAGCCATCAGGCGAATCAGCAGACCACGCTCATACTCTTGTACGGCTATCATGCCTTGTTTCATCTTCAAACGACGACCTCCATATTGAGGTAAATCAGCAGAGCCATATTTCTCGCCCAACATTTCCCAATGATCTAAGCAAGCACTCAAAGCATTAAAAGTTTCATAGCTGGGTGTACCCGTTTCCCAACGGTATGGAGATTTATCTTTCGATGGGCGAACTTTATAGGCAGGGAGTTCTTCCAATAATTCCTTGCGTCCCCACATAATGCCAAGATGAGGTCCATAGAATTTATAAGATGAGCAAAGTAAGAAGTCACATCCAATTTTTTGAACATCAATCGGGATATGAGGCGCACTTTGAACAGCATCAACAATATGATATGCACCGACAGCATGTGCCATTCCAGCAATTTGTTTAACAGGGTTAATTGTACCAACAGCATTTGACGCATGAGCCGTCGCGACAATTTTGGTTTTATCGGTCAGGGCTTCTTCAAGTGTTCCTAAATCCAAAGTGCAGTCATCGGTATTAATATCGACCCACTTCACAACCAAACCATAATCATCAGCAATCCGCATCCACGGGGAGACATTGGCATCATGGTCAATCCGAGTCAATATCACCTCATCCCCTGCCGAAAGCGTTTTAGCGATTGCACGGCTCAGTGCAAAATTTAATGTGGTCATATTCGGACCAATAACAATCTCGTCTGCGCTGGATGCATTAATGAAGTCCGCCATTTTTTGACGTGTGCCTGAGACCATTTCATCATTACGTTTACTTGTCGCGAAAGTCCCACCCGAATTTGCATTCATTGTCGTATAATATTCTGTCACAGCATTCATGACACTCTTGGGGACTTGAGTACCAGCAGGATTATCAAGAAAAACGGGAACAGTGCCATCTTCGGTTGGAATTAAAATGGACGGAAACATCTCACGGATGTCATTTGCATGAAAGCTCATATAATTTTCCTTAGTGTGGTATTATAATTATGAATAATCTTAACATTTGTACTATAATTGAAACCATGTAGAATTCATACTTAAAAGTTTACGCAAACCACCATTGGTAAGAGACTGTGACAGATTTGCATAATCTAAGAGAGCAAAACCGAAGGCTCCAAGAACAAGTCAAACGCGCAACAGCCGAAATACAACTACGTGTTGAACATATTGCAGCCATCAACCGTGTTGCGGCAAAGGTTGGTGTTTCCCTTAGCCTTGATGAAACCTTAGATGCAGCACTCTACGAAGTCTGTAACGTAACAGGTGCTGAAGCTTCAGGTCTCAGTTTAATTAGTGATGATCGCAGTGAAGTAATTTTGCGAGCGCAATTAGGCTGGCTACACGATTATACAACTCATCCAATGCGTATTCCCATTAATCAGGGGATGTCAGGTCAGGTCATTGCCAATGATGAAGTCCTTGTATACAACGATTTGACAGGTCAAGAGAATTTTGCAGTATCGAGTTTTTCACAAGAGGAATTTCGGTCAATTGCGATGGCTCCAATGCACGCTCGTGGTGAAATCATCGGTATTTTGAGTGTGATGAGCCATGATCCTGATGAATTTGATAAGGTATTCAAAGTTGTCATCCAAGCGATTGCAGATAACGTTGCTGTTGCTGTTCACAATGCGATTTTATACGAGAAACATGTCGAAAATGAAAAACAACTCGGCACAATCCTCAATTCAACAGCAGATGGTATTATCGCTACAGATAACCACAACAAAATTACATTAGTGAATCATGCTGCCGAAGGTATGCTTGGTATAGAAGCATCAAGTTTAATTGGTCATACATTACGACAAGCACCTTTAACACGTCGTATCCGCGACCCCCTTTTATTAACTATGATGCCCGATGCAGAAAATAAGACCTTCCAACTGACCTTAGGAAGCGAAAGGGTCTTATCGTTTATCGTTACGCAAATTTCCTTAGAGCGTCAAGTGGAACAAGATGCAGATAATGATGGGTGGGTGATTGTTTTACAAGATGTGACCCATATCCGCGAAGCTGAACTTGCACGGGCAAAATTTATACAAGCAGCAGCCCATGATATGCGTAATCCATTGAGTGTTACACAAAGCTCAATTCACCTACTCGACAAAATGTTAGAAACACAGGATGAGGATATACGAGAAATCATTAACATGGCGTATTCGGGCATAGACCGTCTACAACGGCTGATTGATGATTTACTACAGATTGAGCGGATTGAAAGCGGATATGGCTTTAATTTGGGAGAAACGGATATTTATGCTCTGATTCGTGAAGTTACATTATCGAATCAAACCTTAATGAATGATAAGTCGATTACAATTACATCGAGTATTGGGGATGATGTCCCGCATATTATTATAATCGATAGAGATTGGGTGCAACGGGCGATTCATAACTTCCTTGATAATGCGCGTAAATATATCGAAATGGGTGATGCTGTTGATGTGAGTGTTTTCCGAAAAAATGATGCGATTCATATTGAAGTATCCGATACAGGACCTGGTATACCCCAAGGTGTTCACGCACGGCTTTTTGACCGATTCTACCGTGTTAAAGATAGTGAGACAGTTAAAGGCAGTGGACTGGGGCTGGCGATTACAAAGTCGGTTGCAGAAGCACATGGTGGGCACGTTTATGTTAAGAGCGAGGTGGGTGAAGGTAGTACATTTGGTATTACGCTACCACTGAAAGATAGCGCAAGTGTCTACGAAACCCCTTAATGATGAGCAATCGAGAGCGCATTATCCAGAACCCTCATCAGATACACAACGTGCTGAGGTCAACCGCTGGTGTTGCATGAATTGTGGACAGCATATTTTTGTTGTTGTCGATCATCATCCACCCGATATATGCGAATATTGCAAAGATATGACAACTTGGGAACTGGTACATTTTAATTAATATTCACACAACTACATGACATATTATGATACAAAAACTCAATTACCTGACTGTTGATTGGTCACTCGATTACAAAAAGCTATTCTCAACAGAACAACCCGTGATTGTTGAAATCGGATTTGGAACAGCCGATTACCTCATTCATCTGGCAGAAACACGCCCTGACCACAATATCATTGGGCTGGAAATTTCTAGCCAATCGATGGACAAGGCAGAGCGCAAAATAGAAACACTCGGTTTAAGCAATGTACGTCCGATTCATAGTACAGGCGAGACTGCTTTAGCTCATCTATTTGAACCTGAGTCGGTGCAGGAGTTCCACATCAACTATCCTGACCCGTGGTTCAAGAAAAAACATGGTCGGCGGCGACTCATCAAACGTGAAACCGTCGATATGCTCAACAGTCGCTTGGTGGTTGGTGGGACGCTTCTCTTGGCAACAGACATCATCGAGTATGCTGAGATGTCGCATGAGATTTTGGCAGATACCGCAGGTTTGACTAACACTTTTGATAGCCCGTGGGTTGGCGACCTTGAAGGACGCTTTCGCACCAAATATGAGATGAAGGGTTATGACGAAGGGCGTTCTGGTCACTTTTTCATCTATACTCGTAACGATACACCTGTAGACCATCCCCCTGTGATAAAGGATTTAGAGATGCCTCATCTATTTTTACACACCCCGATGACCACCTTGGACATTGTTGAAAATTTTGAGCAGACCAAAGTTAAATCCAATGGTGTTGTTGTCGCGATTTTGCAGGCTTATGCCAACCCCACACGCAATACAGCGGTGTTTGAAGTGGTGGTTGAAGAAGCAACTATTGACCAACATGCGGTGCTCACCTTAACGCCTCGCGAATCGGGTGGGAGTTATGTTATCCAGATGAGTACCGTCGGTCATGCTCGCCCGACTTACGGGATGCACCGTGCGGTATATGCACTGGGTGAATGGGTCATCAGTCTGCATGATGATGCCAAGATATTAGAAGTTAAACTCCGAGAATAATTTAATCAGGTTTTGCATTTAAGCGAATCCGTACCAATAAATCATTGAGGGCTTCTTTACCTGCTGGGTGTTGCGGTAATGATGAGTTATCACGGCTATCTTCTAATTGCTTGACAAGGCGTTGACACTCTTTTTCATAAAACTCAATATCGGCATCGGGTAACACACCCTTTTCGGTATGCGTCATTTTGCGCTCAATCAACTCATCAATATACGGCAGTTGATAATCTTCATTGAGTAATATCAAATTAGACTGAATCTGCCCTGTTGACATGAGATGAATCCCTGTCAGTAAAACACGATAGACATAGAGCAAGGATTTTGCTGTTTTCTTGTTTAAGAAATCATGCCATTTGCGTTGTGAAAAACCAAAGTAATGATGGGCATGATGTACAGTCAGCATCTGTGGGATGATGGCTTTAAGTTCTTCATGTTCGGTTGTTGTATGAACCACTAAAGGCGAAAAAACTTGCTCAACCGTATTCCCACTTTTACCTAACAAGAGTTCAAAGCATTTTTTGATGTCATGAGTTGTTAAATCAAGCTCAATCCCCTCGTCTACGCGGTCAATGTTAACCGTTTCTTTCGGCTTTTTGAGGCTGACTACTTGTTCTAAGGGCAAAATATGGACACCGCGAATATCAATATCCGAATCAGGGGACGGGAAACCAAATAAATGTGCGCCACTGATGACAGCAAATAACAAGGGATAAGTTTGTTCAGCAATGATGTTGTCAATTAAATGTTGGTGTTGCATGGTTTTCTCCACTAGAGCATTGAGTGTCGGGCTTTAATTAAATAGGCATTCACTGCATCGTAATCGGGTCGGTCAGGTAAGGTTGTGACGGGATAGAGTGCATCAAATTCCTTATGCAATTCCAATCGCCATATATTCACCTCATCCCATGTGCGTTGTTCGTGACGAATCGCGAGTAAGTCATCACGATAATCCCCGACATCAACAGGGATATAGCCATCTTTGAGGGCGGTAATACCCGAGAGCAATAAACGGATGAGGTGCATAGCATGTTTCCACTTAATCGTACCGTGCTTTTCGCGATGTTTTTTCAGTTTACGGAATTGTGACATGACATAACCGTTATAGGTTTGATAGACCAACTTTGTCAGAAAGACCTCGCGCATATCACGGAGTTCATCAGCAAGCGGTGTTGTATATTCGACCCTTGGTGTATAGAGACATTCCAGAATATTGGGATTGGCTTTGAGGGCAAGTTTTAAGAATTTCTGCAATTCCCAATAGGCTGTTTCACCTTCTTCAAGTTGCTCAGGGATGCCATAAAGCGACCAGTGCATATCGGCAGGTGGCAAGTAGATACCCCGTAAATCAATATCCGAGCCGTCATGGTCAAGTCCGTAAGCGCGTGAGCCAATCACACAACGATAGATAACATATTGATAGAGATCGCGGTCTTTGAGGATATTATCTTCAAACCCTTCGCGACGAAAGAGTTTTTGAATAGCAAACTCAGTCCGTTTCATCGCATATACTGTGCCGTCAGAAAAACGAATATAGTAGGCATGGGTATGGTCAGCAGGTGACTCAACAATAATACCAACCGCACCTTCTGGAAATAAGATTTCGCCCTTGCGAACAATATTATCACCAATGACAACAGCCGTTCCCGCAGAGATGATTTGATTTGGATTCATGATACCTACTTTCTCAGATACCATATCATCCTACACTATACAATGACCTTTTGTGAACCATTAAATCTAACGAGACGGTTTGCGATAAGGTTTTGCCCGTTTGACATCAAAACCTAGTTGGATACCCAGCGGCAATTCATAGAGATAGCGATGAATGCGCGTTAGGGGGTGACTGGACTCGACATCAATACATTGAAAATGAATACTACAGTAGAATTTATCCAGTGGAAAAATCCATGCCCCGACATAGCGGGATACTTTAGGATTATCGGGTAGAGGCGCAGTTGTGATTGTTTTAACCGCTTCCACCCCATCAATGGCGCGTAATGTCACTTCAATCAACTGACCACCCTGCCGAGCCGCAATATCAGAGTAAAAGAGTGTTAAATTACGAATATCAGGATAAAGTGGTGGTAAATCTTGTGGTGGCGACAAGGTCAAACCTTGTGCCATGACATCGGTTGAGGTTACATTGTGGAACCATGTTTTATGACTTTTTTGTTCTTCAGCAACAGTCCATTGCGTGGTATCAAGCTGGAATGATTGAAAATTTGGCATACTATTCGTTTCTATCTAGCGTTAACAATAAGATAGACCAAAGTATAGCATTAAGAATTCGGCAGTATCAGCATCAATATGCCACCCAATCCGATAAAATGACGTATAATCGATATACACTTACAAAATCAGTCTATTGTTGTGATGTTAGGAATAAAAAATGCCAGCAAAAACCGATACCCTACGTAGTGATATTAACGAATTGATGAAAAAAGGTAATTTCAACGCGATTGTTGACCGCTGTCATCTCGAATTGACGATGGCTCGGCGTGAACGTCAACATCAGGTAGAAGTTGTGGCATTACTGGGTTTAGCTAATGCACAATGCTCGCTCGGTCATTTTGATTTTGCACGAGATTATGCCAATCAAGCAATCGATCTATCACAAAAAATCCATGTTATTGGCTTACATGTAGACGCATTAAATACGCGCGCACGAGTTTTACGTGAAGGCTATTTGCAGACAGGTGAAGCTGTGCAAGATTATATGGATGGCATGAACCTTGCATATGAAGCAGGTGATATGCGTCGCTATGGTCAATCACTGCTGGGTTTAGGCGAAATTTCATCTGATGCAGGTGAATCGGGTAAACATGCGTGGAAAGTAATTGACATTGCGCGTGAACTCAATGATAAGCACCTTGAGGCAAAAGCAGTTTTACTTTTGGCGAACTCATTCATCCGTAAGACAGATTATAGCAAAGCCAATGATGGGTTCTTAATTGCTTTAGAATTAGCTAAAACCAGTGGTGACCGTTTGTTAGAAAGTGTGATTATCGGTCAGCAAGGTTTGGTCTTGGTACAGAATCCAGAAACCTTTCAAAAAGGGTTAGAACAGCAATTTACAGCCTTAGAAGTTGCGCGTGGGATGGAAGCTACGTTCCATGAGTTTATGCGCTTATACACGATTGCTATGACCATGCTCGCAACACAAGATATGTCAGAGGCGCGTAATTACTTTGACCAGATGTTAGCTCTCTCTCAAGATGTTCAACAAAAGACCTACGAGATGTATACACTGGGTATGTTGGGGCAATGGCAAGAAGCCAATCAGAAACCTGACATTGCACTTTCGTATTATGGTCAAGCGGTTGACCTCGCCAGAGAAGTCAAAAACCCACCTTATCAAGCACGTTACCTGTATGCGATGGGTGCAATTTACTTAGCACAATGGGATTTTGAAACCGCGCGCGATTATTACAATCAAGCCAAAGCAATTTATCAATCTTTGGATGATGGACGTAATGCAACCCGCATCACCGCTTCGATTGTCTATAGTTATATTTTGGCATTTGCTTCACGTCTCATGAAACTCGTCGGTATCAGTCCAAATAAATCTGAATAACAGAAACCTAAAATCTATATCCCCCAATCTCTGGGGGGTTGCCCCATCATATAACCTTGTAAGATAGATATATATAACTTTTACAGGGTTACTCACAATGAATCATAACATCGTCATCTCCCCCAAATCTCACAAGAAACGAAAACCTTAACTCAATTTTCCCATCTTTGTTTTCGTCTATCTGTAGATTTTAGAAAGTTGAATATCATGAAATTATTAAAAGTCATCTCTTTTATGGGTATTGTCTTGAGTGTTGTCGCGCATCTGATTAGCTGGACATCGCCCAACCCTTTATATTTTGCGATCATAGGAATTCCACTAGAAATTGCATCTATGGGTATGATGGCATGGCTATATCATAAACGGGTTATGCCTTTACAACGGGAAGCTGACTTGCGCTGGTTACATCAATCACCATCACTTATTCATGCGTTGATGTTTTTCGCTGTTTTGAGCTTAGCATTTCATAGTGTGGTTTTTGTCGCGGGTATATCACTATTTGTGATGTTTCTTATTCGGGCGATGAGCAGTATCTGGTTATACACCTTTGCAGCAACATATGGGTATACCGCTTGGTCAATCCGTTATGGAGATAATTTTTGGCGGACACATCGCTCACGTTTTCAAGATAGCGCGCAAAAACTCAAAGCTGATGTTCCAAGCTATAGGATACAAAACAATCATCAACCGATGAGACGACGGCGATAAGTTTAATTGGAGGGTGTCGCAGTTGCAAACACAAAACCTGATTGATTGGGGGTTGGTGTAGAAGGTGCAACTTGTACATCCTCATTACTATTTGAAACCACTGTAGCAATAATGGGTGGTAATGGCTCGGATGTCTCAGCATTACTACTGGTGACAGTTTGGATAACAGGTGGCAGGTCATTGTTATTGGCTGTACCTGTTGCATCATAGGACACACGCCAAATATGCCCGTAAATAAAATCAGCAATCACCAGTGACCCATCAGGCGCAACTGTAATATCAACAGGGCGAATTAAGCCTGTGACAAATGCTTGCGGTATATATTCCTCATCATCTGTTGGTAGCTCATCTGGGTTTATCCATACAATTCGTTGTGAGTAGTCTGTCCCATTCCAGAAAGCGGCAAATAATGTGTCGAGAAAATTTTCTGGAAATTGTTGACCATCATAAACAGTGATTCCACGAGGTAAAGTATAATCTGTTAGTAGTAACCAATCTTCTGCAATATCCTCCTGCCCTTGTCGTGCTGGGCAATCCGAACATCCTCGTGACCGCCAAAATGGAAACCCATAAAATGCACCCTGTTGAACCTGAAGGATGCGGTCACCTTGACCTGTGGTTAATCCATTATCGGTTGTGTAGAGTTGCCCATTAGATGTAAAGTCTAGGTCATAGGGGTTGCGTATACCCTGAGCATAGGATTGTATCTCACCTGTAGTCACATTGATTTGCAGAATAGAGGCTTCAAAAGGTTGCGGTGTTGCAAAGCGTTCACTTTCAGGAGTCTGGGATTCGCCTCGATCACTGGTGCTACCAACACCCAAATATAATAAACCGTCCTCGCCGAATATCATGCCATTGGGTTGATTATCGATTGCATAACAACAAGGTAAATTATCCACAACCACATTCGCAAAAGCAGAGGATTGAACGTCCCAAACGACTCCGCCACTATCAGAATTTAAACGGCTACTCACATAGAGTTGACCATTCTCATCAAAAGCAATCCCAACAGGTGACCAAAAACGAGGGCTAACCCGTTCTGTTGTCCCATCAGGATTTATTGCATAAACCGCCCCACGTCGTGTCCCTTTTTCGAGGATTGTCCCGTATAAGCGTCCATCATTCCCATAGGCTATTTGCATCGGTTGCCCAGAAAATTGTCCAAGATGCGAAACTGTAAATCCATCGGGTACTTGAATACGTTTTAAGAATCCATCAATATCATCTTCACAGGGAAAATCATCACATGACCACCCTTCGGGGGACGTAATATTGGCTGGTTCGACAGCGATAGGACGGGGATTATCTTGTGCTGTTGCAAACATAATACAGCCGATTGCAAGACAGAAGATAATAATGAGTCGGTTGTGGGAGATAATCGGCATAAGTTAATCACACCTGTAAGGATTTATTCAGCGGATAACCCTACCTGAACATACTAAAAAATCCAATAGTTAGCTCTTGTCTTTGGCAGAACCACGTTGAGATTCACGACGTTGGATCGCTTCTGTATCACCCATATCAGGATGCCATTCATCCGTCATTGAGCCTTTTTCACGCGTAATAATCCAGCCACCGAGGTCACGCGCAATGCGCTCTAACATACGGGGTTGCGCCCATGTTGCACTATCAACTTGAACCGCAACAGCACCTGCTTCGATAAAATCGCGTGCATCTTGTGGTGAATGAATTCCACCAGAGCCAATAATCGGGACATCGGCTGGGATTTGACGGCGTAAACGTCCAACCATACGTAAGGTCATCGGTTTAACTAAAGGTCCAAATATACGACCACTCACTAACTTACCACTGTGTTGGTCACGAGCAGTACCACGTGGCGCACCTGAAACAACAAGCGCATCTGCACCTGCGTCCGCAACAGCACCTGCTAATCTATAGGTGTCGTAAAATGGAAGACGCACAAGGAGCGGTTTTTCCATTTTTGCAGCAGCTTCTACAAGTGTGAAGGCTTCATCTTCACTAATATCATCATTTAAGCCAAGCTCAACAGCATCAATTTCGTCAATCTCATCAATGATTTTACCTGCTCGTTCCATATGGCTGACAGTCGTGCCAACAAGGTGAATAATCACAGGGACAGGAAGATTATCCCAGACTTTACGATATTGTTTAACCACACGATTTAACCCTGGGTTGGGTAAACCTGTATGAACAAGTACACCCGCATCGAGTGAAACAATACGTGTTCCTGTCGCAGGATTCCATTGGTCAATAGTGACAGGGTTTGTGACAACTGCGCCCAGTTTTTCATAATTTATCAGTTTTCTATAGTCATCGCCAAAACCCACTGTACCTGCGGCAGGCATTACGGGAGTGGAAACAATCAGACTATATTTGCCGGGTCGTGTAATTTCGATAGCCATAAAATACTCTTAACTGCTAATCAAGGCGAAGGGTCGTTAAATCAAAGGCGGGTCCATCAATACACTGTAACTTCGTACCTTCTTTTGTCTTTAGTATACAGGCATAACATGCGCCAACACCGCAAGGTAGGACATTTTGGAATACACCAAAAATATAATTTTCGGGTATATCCACACGGCGTTCACGAACGAGTGTCATAACTTGCGAGAAGTACGAAAGCTCGTCGCCTTGTCCAACCAAGACAAATACTTGGTCAGCCCAACCTAATGTCATCACCATATCAGGCCATGTGAGGTCTTCTTCAGCGCGAACCACTTCAACTTCTGGAGGTAGATGTTGGGTATCATAATCTTTAGCTGTACCCATCAAAACCATCGTAACACTCACCTCTTTTGCTAAAAGCGGTTTGAGTGTCAGCAATAAGGGTGCTGGGGGTGTATGATAAACCATCAATAAGATATTGCGTAAAGACCGTCGGAAACGGAAAGGTTCACCAATCGGTCCTATCAAACTAAATTTTTGACCGGGAATATACTGCACATTAGAAGGGCGCTCGACAACGATGATTTTATTTGATTGAATCTCAACAGGAAACCAAAGTTCACGCAAATAGGGATTCCAGTTTTCAATTTCATAATCTTTTTCAATACGTCGTGCAAGAATAGATTCACCAGCACGCATATTAGTCAGTGAAACATCTACTGCTAATTCTATGCGTTGATAGTGTTTGTTGACGCGTTTAATTCTTTCGATGAAGGCTTGTGTTTCGTTCATAAATTGGTGGTCTTTAGTTGGTTACATAGATTAATTATAGTCACTTTGACTATCTTTGACAGTGTTGATGTCAAGGATAATCATGTAATGGTTATATCCATTGGTCTTTCGACGATTACAATATGTACAATTCTGCTTACGAATCGGGGGTTTGAGATGTTTAAAATTGGAGATTTTTCTAAGGTTGCTCAGGTATCAGGACGTTTATTACGTTATTACGACGAGATAGATTTATTTAAACCTGCGTTTATAGATAATGAAACAGGGTATCGCTATTATACTGCCGAGCAACTCCCTGATTTAAATCGCATCCTTGCCTTAAAGAATCTAGGGCTTTCGCTTGACCAGATTGCGCGAATGGTACAAGATGAGGTCTCTACTGATGAAATCCGCGGTATGCTCCTCTTAAAGAAGTCACAAATCGAACAAACATTGCGCGAGGAAGTCATGCGTTTACAGGCTGTTGAAAGTCGCCTCAAACAAATTGACCAAGCAGGTGAGTGGTCTGATTTACCTGTCGCGATTAAAGATATTCCACCACAACCTTTCTTATCATCGCGTAAGCACGATATTGGAGATGGTGAATTCTATAAATTTTATAATGAGGTCATTTATGCTCTAGAAGCCAATAAGACTAAAACATACGGCTCATGTATTTGCATCACACACAATGACATCATGGACGAGACAATGGATTTAGAACTGGGGTTTGTTATCCGCGACAACTCGACTTCGGCATTGGCTCTACCTACTCATCCAGATATGGAAATGACCATACTAGAAGGCGCACAGATGGCAACCCTAGTTCATGTTGGCGATTGGATAACAGGTCTACAAAGTTATCAGGCATTAGGCACATGGGTTGAACAAAGCGGTTTCGAGTTTGCGGGTCCTGGTCGCGAAATCTTTATAGACATCAAATTATCGGACTATTCAGAGGATAATATATTTGAAATCCAGTTCCCGATTACCTCAAAAGACCCCTTATTAGGTGACACCTAGCTATAAGAGTTTTGTACTAATTCTATATCTTGCACCCTATAATACATGGACAAGACATATACATCCAACATATACTATCTCAAAACGCTATTCTAACCTATATCACAGTTGAGGAAGGTCACATGGCTAGTCGTTTCTTTCGATATACGATTTTATCACTTTTTATATTTGTTCTTATTCCACTTGGATTAACCCAAGATTTTGGAATTAAAGAAGAGGAAAAATTACTGGTCTGGGTTGCAGAAGCACAACGCCCCGGACGACAAGGCGCACAAAATCCGGGAGAACTTGCATGGATTGATAGTCAGGGGAATTTTGAGTCTTTTATGGCACTCCCCCCCCAAACAACCCATGTTATGACCTGTGGTCAAAATTCTGCATTGTCTCCTGATGGAGAAAGTCTCGCTTTTTATGTCGGTGCGGATATGGGTACACTGCATATTCTGCGAGGAACAGATAGCCTATTTGTTGTGGATGTTGATTTTCATGCAATGGGTTGTGCTGGTAATGGTACATTCCAATTTTTCCCTGATAGTAGTCAGTTTGCCTATATAGATTATATTCCGGGATCACTTGAAGGCTCATATAGTGAAGGTATGTTGCGTATATACAACAATACAACCTTCGAGCAAATCCGCCAATTTGAGCAGGTAACGAGTTTCGATATTGAAGGTAGTCAAATTGCGTACACTCGCTTTTTCAAGAATGATAAAAACGAAGCAGTAGAAGCAGCCGTGGTTTTGTGGGATGGTGAAACTGACCGAGAAGTCGCTACTCTATTTTCTGAAAATGATTGTTCATTCAACAATGGGACAGTCAAACTATTACCTGATGGTAACATTATTGCAATCATGGGACATCGTTGTAGCACAGGTGATACCCGTACAAACTGGCAATATTATGTTATTTCTCCAGAGAATCGCACATCTACCCAAATTACACAGAACCCTCAAGTGGGACGATTCTTCGCCTTTTCACGGACAAATACAATCTATTCATCACCTGATGGCAGTACAACTTACTTTACAGTCCCAGATGGCATTACAAATCATACTGTCACCTTGGTGGGTGTTGATATGACTAGTATGGCGATGAATCCAATTGTTGAGCAACATGGTATTATGCCACGCTATTCTAATAATCCTTTTGCAGCAGAAAATCACCCATCCATCATGTCACCTAATGGTGTTTGGCTTGGTATGGTTAGGAATACAGCCGATAGCGAAGCCTCCCTCTCATTAGTGGATTTATCACAACCCGATTTGCCAACAATTGAACTAAATGCAGGGTCACGTGGTGACCAGATTATTGAAATCGAATTTACGCCAGATAGTAATCGTATTGTTTATGTTGCTGGTGGCGATAATGGTGGCGATAACTCGATTTGGGGTGTTGATTTGGCAACAGGAAACAACTTCCGCATCCGACGCGGCAAATATGGTTGGGGTGTTCTTTCACCTGATGGTGGACGTATTGCGCTCATCAATTGGGTTCCGACTGAAAATAACAAACCACCTTATGCAACACTTGTTATTGTCGATATAGAATCAACACAAGAAACACTCTTATTTAACGGGGGTGAAGTGGTTAATGGTGATTTGACAGGTGTACGTTTTGCAATGCCAATCACTTGGCGACGTTAATATTTAACCAACGATTTTGGCGTACAATGATAATATCTTTCATCATAGACAGAGAGATGTTATCATTTTTATCAGCGGATGATACAAGGAGTACAATATGTTATTCGGTTTTCTGAGTCTAAAGACATATATCCTCATTGGTGTTGTTGTTGGTGCTATCATTTACCTTATTGCTTTAGTAGCTGGTCCATCAGCTATACAATTTTTCACACAAATTGAAAGCAATGCCTTAATAAGCGGTGTTTCACCTGCTATTACAACACTTATTGTAGGACCGTTTCTATTTGCATTTAGCCAACCAATAGCTGGCGCACTTATCGCAGCATTCCTGTGGCCATTAATCATTGTATGGTTTGTCCTCTTATTCTTGCTCCTGATTCTCAGTGCATTTTCAGGTGGATACAACAGTGCAGCAACAGGAACTGACCAATTTAACGGCTAGCTTAGCAAATCTAAGAAGTCAGGGTGATTGCTCTGGCTTCTTTACCTATCATTAATACGATATAACTCAAATGGATTTACCCCTGCGTCTTCAATATGAGCTGATAAAATAAAGCGCTCATCCACCTCTTTTTGCAAAAACAAGTCATCCAGCGCAGGTCTACCAGGAGGCATCAAAATGTAGTCGATGCTGTAGCGTTGGGCAAGCTCAATCGTATCTTCTCGTGTTGCGAGAGGGGTCATAATCGATTGATAACCAAAGTAGCTCATCACATAAGGGTCTTGTGACATGATCCGAATCTGTCCATCATTGGTGACATCAGGCAATGTATCCAGCGTATCAACCAATTTTTCAATACTTGCATAATAAATATTAGCTTTGTTTGTCTCTTGTTCAACCACCCGATAACTATTCAATGTCATCCAAATCACACATAATATAATGATAGACACCATCAAACGACGATTTTTGATAAATTGCTCAATTGCCAGTATTCCCACAGGAACAAGTAAGGGTAAAACAGTCAAAAAGGCTTTTTCAAAACTACCACTTTGGCTCTTTAAGGGTAGTAAAATTGGATAGGCTATCATAATCCCCACTATCCAAATTAAAGCAGGGGCAACCAACAATAATCTATCCCAATCGCGTCGCCACAATAACCATAGATAGCCAAGAGGCACAGTTAAAACAAGTAATATATCGAGCGACACAGCCATTTGTTTGATACCTGCGACCACTTCAAATAGACGCTTGATAATGAGTTCGCTGGTAGTCTGTCGTTCTAACATTGTTTCGAGTGTAATTTCCATCCCGTAAGCATAATGGTCACGCTGGTCTACCATGAAGAACATACGACTGGTTTCGGCAGTCCCCAACATACCAAGCTCTTGTTGATTACGCATCAACCACGGTGCGCTTGTCACAGCAAAAGTTAAAGGAATCAGCACCGTAGCAAATCCAATAGACCGCCATGATGTCAATTTTCGTCCAATGACAGCATATACAACAAGTAACACAAATAACATCGGCAAAAAGACAATCGAATCATTTCGCGTTAAATAAGCCAATCCAAGCAGAAAACCACTACCGATAAATGCCCCCCAGCGATTTTTACGCAATCCATCATTTAAGAGATAGACTGCCCCTGTGATGAATAGCATATTGAGAATGGTGCTATCGGTTCGTAGCGAATTCCACACGATGTCAGGCAATACAGCAGTACATAAACTAGCTATAAGTGCCACTTGGTCTGAGCTATTGAGTTGTTTGCTAATGGCGTACACAAGCAAGGGTAAGAGTGCACCTGATAAGATAAATAGGATTAGAGCTGATTGTGGATTTTCGCCACCTAATGTCATGCCAACAGCAACAGCAACACCTGCTAACGGCATCCAGTGATCTATCGGGTGAACGACATCTTGTGGTAATCGACTATAGTGCCATACATAGTCAATCGTAAAACCGTCACCTTGTAGCAATCGTTGTCCTAAGTTGTAATAGTGATTTTGATCATTTAACCCTGGGTTTTGAATCAATGAGAGTAGGAATATACGCAGAATAAGTCCGCCGAGAATAATGGCAAATAGTATTGTATATGGTTTTGAAAGTATGGCATTATTTTGGTTAGACATAATCGGTCTCAAATGGCTTATCCGCAATTGTTTATTGTAATTTTGAACAGTGAATACTACCATGTGCGAGTTGTTATCTATCTAGTGAGAATTGATTTTAATGCAAGTTGATAGCCGATATACACGCTATTTATGGTTCATCCTCATCGTCGGGTTGATCTTACGTGTGGTCTACGCCCTATCGCAACCCACTGTAGAACTATTCTATGGCGGTGATGGTGGTGATGCAGGATGGTATCTAGCAAATGGTTGGGGCTTGTTCAGCGGTCAACCACATGGTTGGATACGCAATGTGCCTTTCTACTTATCGGTCTTACCAACTGCGCCATTTTATATTGTTTATGCAGGCTTCTTCCAGCAATTCCTAGGTGAACATGAGGTTATTACTATCATGCGCCTAATCCAGTGCATTTTAGGTATTGGCACAGCTTATATGAGTTTTCGGATAGCAACTGTTGTCAGTAAAAATCAAGGTGCTGGTTTATTAGCTGGAGCATTAATTGCATTACACCCCTCTTTTATTATCGAATCATCAAATATCGCAACTGAAACATTTTATATCTTCTTCTTGACGATGGGTCTATGGCTCTATATTGAGTACGTCATTTCTGCATCACAAACAGGAAAAAAGAGACTTCTCATTTGGGTGATTATGGTGGGGCTTGCGTTTGGCATGGCAACTTTAACCCGTGCGGTGTTGTTGCTTTTCCCGATTGGCATCATTATCCATATGCTGATGATTGGCTATCGCAATGGTTTTGGTGTTTGGTTACGACGCGCTTTGGTATTACTGTTGGTTTATGGTGCTGTTGTCTCGACATGGACAGTTTATAATATTGGGATGTGGGGGCGGTTTGTTATCGGCAGTGACCAGTTGATGCCTGCTTTATGGCGTGGTGCGGTTCAAAATGATGGTGCGCCTGATGAAAATGACGCGCTCTTACTAGAAAATCCCGATGACATAAACCCTGATGGCTGTGAGGTCGATTGTAAATATCAACATTCCACTGAAACATATGTCGAACAAATCAATGAGAGTATCGGTGGCAGTATCGGTGTATTTATTTCGCGTCGTCTAAAAGAACTCGGTAGTTCCTATTTACAGCCACATGGGACAATACCATTGGGTCGTATTAGTGTCCGTGAAGGCGTACTTGATTGGATTCAGAATCAACGTTCTCTAGATGGCTTAGCTCAGCTATTACAGGTTGAAGGGTTTACAATAAAACTTATTATCTGGGTCTTTCACTATGGTGGCTTATTATGTGGTGTAATCGGGATGGTATTAACACGTAAAGCATGGCGACTCACTCTGCCTCTGATTGGCTTTGTCATCTATACAACACTGATACATTTTGTGTTACTAGCCCTACCTCGATATATCTTCCCTGTTGAAATCCCCTTATTAATATTTTCTGCGATAACACTTGCTACAATCTTTGACCGCTTACGTTCTCGTCAACCTAATCAACTTGAAAGCATAGCAAATGAAAATTGAGCAAACTATTCAATTCATCAAAGAAATGTTTATGGAGCATATTCCATTTCATAAACTTATTGGGATGGAAATCCGTGAATTATCGGCTGAATATGTTGAAGTCTATATTGAAATGAAACCCGAACTCGTTGGAAATCCAACCCACCAGATTCTTCACGGCGGTGTCACATCAGCAATGTTAGATGCGGCGGGTGGACTGATTGCAATGGCAAATACCATTCAACAACTTACAGATAGTGATAATGCTGATGAACTTCAAAGACGGCTACAAAATTTAGCAACAATCGATATTCGTGTGGATTATTTGCGTCCGGGGCGTGGCAAATGGTTTATTATTACGGCGGAAGTTGTCCGTCAGGGTAATAAAATCGCAGTGACACGGATGGCAATGCACAATGATAATGAACAACAAATTGCACAAGGTACAGCAACTTATATGGTGGGATAAAATGAAAATTTTGCTTGCAACACAAAATCAACATAAATTACAAGAATATCGTCGTTTGTTTGCCGATGTCGATATTGAGTTTATCGGTCTGGCAGATGTTGGACTCGGTGATATGGAAGTTGATGAAACAGGAACGACGTTTGAAGCTAATGCTGAACTTAAAGCAAGAGCTTATGCTGATGCTTCTGGTTTATGGACGATGGCAGATGATAGTGGGTTGATGGTTGATGCACTGGGTGGCGCACCTGGGATATATTCAGCTCGATATGGTGGAGCTAACCTTGACCATGCAGGTAAACGTCAAAAAATGTTAGGCGAATTAGCTTCTGTGCCAGTAGAAAAGCGAGGCGCACAATTTATCTGTGTAATTGCGATTGTCAAGCCCAATGATGATACTATAAAAATGGTGCGTGGTGAGTGCGTGGGTATAATCACAACTGAGGAGTATGACGAAGGAAACGGCTTCGGTTACGATCCCATTTTCAAGCCCAATGGATATGATAGGACCTTTGGGCAAATGCCTGCTAAGGTAAAAAATGGGTTAAGTCATCGTGCAATCGCAGCAGAAAAAGCACTCCCAATTTTGAAGCATATTGTTCAGGATACACTATAATCTCAGTGTTGGATGTGCTACGCTTGTGGTCTAATTTTAAACGAGACAAAGCAGAATAATGGAATGAAAATTTATACTAAAACAGGTGATACAGGTGACACATCATTATTTAGTGGTGGACGTGTTCCCAAGCATCACCTACGTGTTGAATCGTATGGCACAATTGACGAACTCAATTCAATTTTAGGCGTTGTGCGTGCGACAAATCCGAGTCCGCAAACAGACATTTGGCTAGAAGAATTGCAAAATCAACTGTTTAATTTAGGGGCAGACCTCGCTACCCCATTAGATGCAAAAGCCGATTGGGTTATACGCGTACAAGTTGAGCAGGTTGAATGGTTGGAACAAACAATTGATGAAATGACTGAAGAGCTAGAAGCATTAAGCAATTTCATATTACCCGGTGGCACGATGGCGGCGGCACAATTGCATGTTGCACGGACAGTCTGTCGTCGAGCAGAACGAATCGTTTCGGCATTACAACAAGATGAAGACATCAGCGAACATGTGATCGCTTATATCAATCGACTATCGGATTGGTTATTTACATTGGCACGGTACGAAAATAAACAAGCTGGAGAATCAGAGGCGAAGTGGAGCGTACGTTCATAACAAGCTCTGGAATTAAAAAAAGCCAGACAAATTGTCTGACTTCTTTAAAGTGCCGGAGGTGGGGGTCGAACCCACACGCCCGAAGGCACACGAGTTTGAGTCGTGCGCGTCTGCCAATTCCGCCACTCCGGCTTGCGAGAACGTATATTACGCCTATGGACAGGGATTGTCAATGGCAAAACAAGAAATAAACGACGATATTTTAATTGAACAATCTCGACAAGGAGAGCTAGATGCGTTTAACCAGTTGGTTTTGCGCTATCAGAACCTTATCTATAGTATCGCCTATCGCACAATGAATGATGAAGCCTCAGCAAGCGATGTAGCACAAGACACCTTTATCAAAGCCTATGAGAAGCTCGATACCTTTCGTGGCGGTAACTTCAAAGCATGGTTGAGCCGTATTGCATCTAATCTATGTTATGACGAGCTACGCCGACAGAAACGCCGTCCACAGACTTATCTGGAAGATATGACACCTGAAGATTCTGATGACCCTGCCCCAATTCCATCGGATGCGGATACACCTGAAGAAGTTGCTGAACAGGTTGAGCTTCAACAAGCGATTCAGCATTGTATCACGGCATTGAAAGATGACCAGCGCATCGTGCTTGTTTTATCGGATGTGCAAGGCATGAGTTATCAAGAGATTGCAGAGTCTACAGAGGTACAAATCGGTACAGTTAAATCACGTTTGAGCCGTGCTAGATTAGCAGTTCGTAATTGTTTGCAAGGTTTTTCGGAACTTTTACCCAATGAATATCGTTTATAGAGTAATGAGTTGAAAGTGAAATGTAGAAAGTGGTTGTTATTTTTGGAACTAAACTTGTCTCTGACAAAGATTGATAACCGTCTACATCACCAACAAACGTAAAGTAATTAAATAGAGATAGCTATGGCAGCCCAACAAAACATCAGCCCACAAGATTATGAATTGCTTTCCGCCTATATTGACGGTGAGCTACTTGACATTGAGCGTGAGACTTTAGAAAAACGGCTGTCAAGTGAGCCAATCTTACAAGCAGAACTCCGTTCTTTACGGGCAACTGTCAGCTTGATTAATCAACTGACCACAATGACTGCACCCCGTAATTTCACATTGACCCAAGACATGGTTCAGCCAAGTAAGGTCATTCAATTAAGACCCAAACGCAGGGCATATACACCTTATCTGTCAATGGTTGCATCAATAACATTGATGATATTCGGGGCGATATTCATGCTTTCGGAAATCGCACCTTCTTCCAATAATTTTGTCCCTGCCAGTGGCGCAATACAGCAATCTGAGCAATCGCCTGATGTACTGGGAGAGGTTGCTATATTATCCACTGACGTGCCTGCGGAAACCGATACAGAAGCAAACCGCGCTCGCATCGAACCCAGTAATAGTCTTGAGGCAATCGAGGAAGAATTAGCTGAAGAAGAACCAGCCGATGATAGTATAGCGAATCTACAAGCTCCCTCAGCCAATTCCGTTACAAGTGATACAAGCGCAACAACAGAAACACTGAATGCAGTCACATCAGACGGTGACTTCGATAACTCACCCGACACAAGGCTAGATAAAGTGAATGGCAACGATGGAACATTGGCAAGCGAATCACAGACGTTAAATGCTGAATCAGGCGATTTTGAAGATAATACGGGTTTATTTGATGCTGAACTCGGAGAATCTGACGGATTTGCAGAAGATACTCAGTTTTTTGAGGCTGACGAAAGCGAAAGTTTACCACCTCAAGAACCCCAAGTGATGGCAGGTGCAAGTTTTTCTGAACCAGTAACAAGCGATGCCAACTTAACAGATGAAGAAGTTGATGATGCAATTGCGGAATCAGATATTATTGCACCACAGGTTGTCGAAGGAAGCGGTGAAGCGGCTGTTGAAACAACGCTTGATATTGTGGAAGATAATGCTCAGGACACCATCGCACAAGAACGACGCGATATAGCAACTGTAACAAGTCAGCCAATTCTGCCACCTGCACCAACTCGAAAAATAGCTGATAATGCTCCATCTAATAATTTGCCGATTGGTGTCGGATTACTGGGGATTGGGGTATTATTACTCATTACTTCTCTCATGATGATTCGTCGGAATCGGAGTTAATATGTCGCGTGTTGCCAACTTTTGCCCGATTTGTGGTAAGCCCCTGATTCAAAAAGATCATGAAGGACGGGAACGCCCCTACTGTACAGCCTGTGAACGCACTGTTTATTTTGACCCCAAAGTGGCAGTGGTGGTCTTTATTGAGCAAGATGATAAAGTGCTATTGATTGAGCGCGGCATGGACCCAGGGATGGGCAAATGGGCATTACCTGCTGGTTTCATTGATTATGACGAAGCCCCCGAAGATGGTGCAATCCGCGAGACACTGGAAGAAACCAACCTACACGTCAAAATCGAGAAATTATTGGCGGTCTATCCCAAAAAAGATAATGGACTCGCTGATGTGATTATCTGCTACAGCGCATCTATTATAGATGGCACACCGCAAGCAGGTGACGACGCATCTGATATTGGCTGGTTCAC
>CAYGTY010000078.1:0-25703 GCA_964352825.1 uncultured Anaerolineaceae bacterium | reverse complement strand
GCAGGCTGGAGTCAGGCGATTGACCAATTGGATGACCTCGTATCTGATTAAGCTCTGAGTGACAGATAACTTTATCCTATTCCGCTATACCCTATGCTACACTGGTTTCTATTAACGATGCTCTTGTAGGGGGAATTAATAGCGTGAAATTAGAAGAAGCTCGTTCCGTCAGGTGGTCTGGAAAAGAATTTAAAGGACAGAGAATTGGGGAGTTATTAGACGAAGGCAAACTTATTCTGAGTGATCTAACATATGCTACAGAATATTCGCCCGATGCTCAAGTCCGCGAGGCAACAAGAGCTATTGTCTTACATATATTAACTGGGCGTGAAAATAAACCCACTAGTCAAAAAATCCCCCTAAATGTCGTTACATCAGAACGGCGCAGTTATTCAGAACGCCGCCAACTCCAATATGCCATGTTAGACGGCTTTGTTATGGGTATTGTCATGGGCGTATTTCTGATGCTTTTCTTTGCAAGCGTCATTAATACTATTAATGCTAGAGCAAATCCACAACCCTTATCAGAGCATAGTCGAGAGATATTAAGCAGTCCACAAGGCATTGTTGTTACTATTATTATCTTATTGTTTATAGTTGGTTCAATATTTTTATTGTTCCGTGCTACTGATTGGATAACAAACAGAATCGATAAACGGATTCAGCTACATCGCAAAGGACAACGCGGTGAAGACCGTGTGACAAATGCGATGTTCCTTGCATTAGATGGCGATTGGTGGCTGTTTCGTAATTTGGAATTACCGGGGCAAAAGCAAGGTGATATAGATTTTGTTCTCGTCAGTGCCAAAGGAGTATGGGCAATTGAAGCCAAAGCCTATGGCGGTGAATATAGAAACGTTGGTGAAAAATGGGAACACAAAGTCGGTTCACGTTGGTTACCGACCTTCAAAAATCCGACACGCCAAGCCAAAAAACAAGCCTCTTTATTATCCCACATTCTAAAAACCAACAATATCAAACAATGGGTTAATCCTGCAATCGTTTGGGCAAATGAAGAATCGACAATCACCATCGAAAACCCTGCTGTGTTTGTGTGGGAACTCAATACAATTCGTCAAGAATTAGATAAGCTCAGTGATAATCGTCGGATGTCTAATGAGCAAGTCAAGCAGATTGTCCGTGTTCTACAAAAATTATACAAAGAACCGTTTGAACAAAGTGAGTTAACCGACTCATAAAATCAGTTGTCCAATATTACAGTTCATGTTATGCTTGCGGTGTCCAAATTATGTAAAATAAGGAGAACTATTTGTGATCGCAAAATCATTGTTACGCCTATCCATTGTACTTGCTATGCTAGCCACTATGGGCATTGGCATGATTCAAGCACAAGAACCCGAAACTGTCTGTTTGATTACTGACCTCGGTAAAGTCAACGACGGTACATTCAACCAATTTGCGTATGAGGGTATGGTACGCGCGGCAGACGAATTTGACCTAGAAAATAAATTTATCGAAACTCAATCACAAACAGATTATGCTTCCAATATTGCAACCTGTGTTGATGAAGGCTTTGAAATTATCATCACTGTTGGCTTCTTATTGGCAGATGACACCAAAGCCGCCGCACTTGATAACCCTGATACATGGTTCATCGGTGTTGATGCGTTCTTTGAAGATGAAGGCATTCCAAATCTCGTTGGTTTGCAGTTCCGTGAAGACCAAGCAGGTTTCCTCGCTGGTGCAATGGCTGCACTAATGTCCGAAACAGGCACAGTCGCTGGTGTGTATGGGATTGATATTCCACCTGTTGTTCGCTTCCGTAATGGGTATGAACAAGGTGTTGCTTATGTGAACCCTGATGTCGAAGCCCTCGGTGTCTATATCCCTGATTTCCAAGCTCCTGACCTCGGTGCTGCTGCTGCTGAACAATTCATCGGTGAAGGTGCTGATGTTATCTTCGGTGCGGGTGGTCCAACAGGCTCAGGCGGTATTTTACAAGCGGCTCAACAAGATGTCATGGTGATTGGCGTTGACCAAGATGAATATTTCACCAGCTTTGGTGGTGGTGAAACCCCCGGTTCTGAATATCTGATTACAAGTGCAATCAAGCGTGTAGACAATGGTGTTTATGACATGATTGTTGCCGCGCTCGAAGGCGAATTCCCAGGTGCTATCTATGTTTTATCGGTAGATAACGAAGGTATCGGCTTTGCAGAAGCACATGATGCAGACGTTCCAGAAGAAATCACTGAACAAGTTATGGCAATCCAAGAAGGTCTCGGTTCAGGTGACATCGAAACAGGTGTTGACTTTGTCACAGGTCAATTGCTTGATGAAATGGAAGACATGGACATGGAAGAAGAACCTATGGCAACCGAAGAAGCAGGCGACTAAAATTTGATGTTTTATATGTGGGGGAAGTTTAATCGCTTCCTCTGCATCCCCTTTTATAGCAGATTCTATTATCATTCGAACATATTTTATAGCGGACAGGGCAAGCCACAGTCCCTACAATTGTTTGGTTGTTAACTAATTTTGCTATCTTCGCAAGTTTCTATAATGCTAACCTTATACTAAATGGAAAATCAACATGCCAAATAAAATTAATCTGGATGATAAATTTGCACTGTTTAGCGACCACTGGTCACCCAAAATCCTAGCTGAGCTGAATGACTTTCACATCAAAGCAGTTAAGTTTGAAGGGGAATTTGTGTGGCACAAGCACGATGATACTGACGAGCTATTCTGGGTCATCGAAGGCGAGTTTACGATGCGTTTCCATGATAAGGATGTGCTTCTACAAGCAGGCGAGTTTATTGTTGTGCCAATGGGTGTCGAACATATGCCTGTTGCTGATAGTGAAGTACAAGTTTTACTTATCGAAAAGCAAGGAACACTCAATACAGGTGATGCTGAAGAAAGTGATAAAACAACAACGGAATTAGAATCAATTTAACTCATCAGGGCTGATTTTAGTTCAGCCCCTGAAAAGATTTGTGTTTCACGCCCTGCTGAATATGATTATTTTGGACGGTCTACCTCAAGTGTAAACACGACATCCATCTCGCCACCTAAGGCTAAGAAAATACGATATAAGCCATCATCGGGTAGGGTTGTCTGTGCATCTAGGGCATAGGTTGTATCCAAGCTGGTATTAAAGATGATGTCACCACTCGGTGCGCGTAACCACATCTCAACAGCACTCTCGCCACGCATTCGATTATATTTCAGTGTTACAGACTCGTCCGCCAACCCCTCAAATGAATACACCACGATGGGCGTTGTATCGGTCAATTGTCCTGTGTTCGCCAGTCCTTCAATCAGTTCATATTCAAGCGCGACCAACTCATCAGAGCCACCTTCTTGTGGAGGAGGAAGTTCTGCAGGTTGAGCAGGGACGGGTGTTTCTTCAATAGCCTCATCTGCACTATCTTCGACAACTTCAACGGCTTCTGCTACAGCGTCTATGACTTCATCGGCTTCTTCAACAACCGCTTCACTCGACTCAGGTGCAACAAACAATGTTGGTGTAAAGACCCGTCGATTGTCACCATCGGATAGTGCAAGTCCGCCATCAGGCAATGTACAATCCACAGCTAGGCGATAATCTTCATCGCTGCTATCGAAACCTTTTACATATAAGCGGTATAAGCCTGCTGTCGTGATATTTTGTCCAAGAATTTGACTATCAATATCTTTAAAGCGTTCGGTTAGACGATTCAGTTCTTGATTCGTCGGAGAGTATAATCCCATTTCAAAGGTCATTTCGCCAAAGCGACCATAAAGCGATTCTAAGAAGATGTCCGCGATTGTATCTTCTTCTAATACCAAATAATAACGGTGCAGTTCATTGTTACGAATCATCGTATTATCAACTTCATCGCCACAAGCGAGGCTCTGGACTAAGTTATTCTCGCTGATGACCGCGCCATCGTCCGTCACACAACTGACAAATAGTTGGTATGCGTCACCCATACGACCTTTAACTGCAACTGAATAAACGCCTTCAGATAAGATTGGGGCTGTCTCAATTGTCCGTGCGCTATCGGATGGTGCGAATGAATTTTCGCTAATGATTGCACCCCTAGAATTTTGGATTTCGATAGATAAACGGGCAACTTTATCCAATGGAAGCGGGTCACCATGAATAATTAAGCGCGTACCATTTTCGACATCAATGGTATAGTCATGCGTCGATTGATTCGATGAGAACTGGTCAGCTAATACATCACCACAGGTGAGTTCAGCTTGGTCTTGGGCATAAGCTGTTAAAGATAGCATCCATAAAATTGCTACTATCATTATCAAGGGGGTTCTTTTCATATCTCGTCCTTTATGATGCAAATTGCTTTTTATAATCTTATTGTAACGTAGCTCATAGATTTTAGTGTCTGAGATGGTTGAGAAAAAATGAGAGTTCAAATCAAAATTAAATCTTATGTAATGTCGATGTAAGTGATTTATACTAAACTCATGCTTATAGGATAGTTAAGGATTGGCGTAATGAAAGTACAAATCAAAGCAAAAGATACAACACAAGCCATCATCGCACAAGGCAACACGCGCGAGGGGACTGTTCGTATCTTCGAAAACAATTGGTACTTTTCACCTGATACAGTTGATATGACATATCTTGTTATTACAGACCGCACCTATAAATGCCCCTACAAAGGTGTTGCCAATTGGCTTGATTATCATTCTCCGACATTCAGCGCAAAGAATGTGGGTTGGATTTATCAAGAACCCTTGCCCACCTATAACTTTACAAAAGGTCAAATTGGATTTTATGGGCGTGATACAGGTGGGACAATCATTGAGCAGACCGATTAAGACCATTGTGGTGAGACAATTCAGATCATATTGTGTAAAGTAGTTTAAAGATAAACTAGTCTAGAGAGGTAATCATGTCTATTACCCCACAACGATTCTTCTTTGTTATTATCTTATTTCTACTATCCATTACAATTTTTGCTGTTGCTGGTGACTTAAATGATCGCCCTTATATCAAATGGCTATCAGAAAATGCCCTGCCCTTTATCAGTGACGACCCCAGCCTTGATTCTGATGACTTATCATCATTATCGGACATCGTCGGTTCATCGCGGATTGTTGCACTTGGAGAAGCGACACATGGCACAGCAGAGTTTTTCCGTATGAAACATCGCATCTTAAAATATTTGGTAGAAGGTGAGGGCTTTCGTGTATTTTTGATTGAAGCCAATATGCCAGAATCAATTGCCATGAATGACTACATTTTATATGGTGAGGGGTCAGCCCGCCAAGCCTTAGCTGGAATGCACTTTTGGGTATGGCAGACACAAGAAGTGGTCGATATGGTGGAATGGATGCGAGAATGGAATATCACTCATCCCGACGACCCTTTGTATTTCTTCGGATTTGATGTGCAATATTGGTTTGAAGGCAGTAAGCGCACCTTCGCTTATCTCGAAGATGTAGACCCAGACTATGCGGAAATAATTGAAGACGATATTTTTTGTTTGAATACGATTGTCTATGTCTCCCTCACTGAGGAAGACCGTGAAGCCTGTACCGATAAATTATCCGCGATAGCGTCTGCTTATCAAGCCTCGCGAAACGACTATATCGCAAAGAGTAGCAAATTTGAGTATTTACTCCATCAACAAGTCCTCAATAGTGTTCTACAATATGATGTCTTTGAACGCACTTTTGGTGATAAATTGACAACCTTTAATGTGCGTGATCATCATATGGCAGAGCAAGCGATTGATTTTGCCGAGACGCTATTCCCGAATGAACGCCTCGTTCTGTGGGCGCATAACATCCATATATCACGCACATCTTTTGTAGCGTGGGAAGAACCCGGCAGTGATGATAATGTGGTTGTACCGATGGGAGCGTACTTAGAAGACTATTTTGACGAGGATTATCTGGCGATAGCATTTGCTTTTGGCGATGGAGAATTCTCTGCTATTGATTTATCAGGTCAGACGAACTATGAAATTATACCGCAACAAGTCCTGCCTCTATTACCAAATAGTCATGAAGAGGTCTTGGGCACAATCGATTTACCGCACTATATTATTGATATCCGAGTTGAGGAAGACTCTCCAGCTTATACTTGGCTGAATGATGAGCGCAATATACGGTCTATCGGCGCAAGCTATGATACATCTGCCGAAGCGGAAGAATCGGCTTTCCCAACCGCATTATTAGATATGTATGAAGTGATGATTTATTTTGCCGATACCACTGCATCCGATGTGCTTGTGCCATAGGTAATAAATGTCTCATTTTGAATGTAGGAGTATAGCCATGCCTGCACCTATAAACAGTTGATGACATGGCATCAACCCTACAAAATTCAATTTATTTCGACCTATTACTCAACTTTTGTGTTATTCAATCGCAACCCATCCATCAGGCTTTTTACCAGCAGATAAGATTGCATCAGGTACAAGGACAATTTTCCCAAAGGTTTTCTGTTTTTCGGCTTTTTCATGCGCTTGTCGTGCTTGGCTAAGGGGCATGACCTCATCAATCACAGCTTTATATTTGCCATCCGCTAAGCCTTTTAAAATTGCTTCATAATCTTTGGGTTTGATGCTGTCGTATGATCCAAGAATACTGAGGTTCTTTAAATAAATATCGAGTGCATTAAGCGTGACATCGGTTGTGCGGAGCGCGTTACCAATCACTAAGCGTCCTTTATAATCGAGCATATCCACTGCCAATTGCAGATTATCTTTATCCGATACATGCAAAACCAGCGATACCCCAAGCTCATCCGTAACGACTTTGACCTGCCGTACCAAATCGGTCCCATTGCCATCCAACACAATATCCGCGCCAATATCCCGCAGTTGAGCGATATTATTATCGTTGCTGACTGCGATAACGCGTGCACCTTTGGCATGAGCAATTTGTACAGCGGACGTTCCGACACTAGTATCGGCGGATAAAATAACAACGGTATCCGCTTTTTTGATTTTGCCATTATTCACTAAGGCAACCCATGCACTCACAAAGGAAGCCCCTGCACTGACGGCTGTCTGATACTCTAATCCATCTGGTAATTTAATGAGTTCGTCAGCTGGCACAGTACAATATTCTGCATAACTTCCGTTGCGTTCACGCCCTAAAGTTTCAAAAGTCGCTGTAACGCGGTCACCAATCACAAAGCCTTTAACACCAGCAGCAACTTCAACAATTTCGCCAGCTAAGTCTGCACCTAGAATATGAGGCATTGGCTTACGAATAATAAAACGCCCACTACGATATAATAAATCTGTCGGATTGACCGATGTGGCATGAATCTTGACCAGTACATCATTGCCTGTTGCAAGCGGTGTACGAACATCGACATATTTTAAAACTTTGGGGTTACCGTTTTTTGCAATCGCAACGGCGCGCATTAATTCTGGTACATCAGTCATTTTCTTTCCTCATTAGCATCGTCATTCATCATGTTGAGTCTAAACCAAGTTATGGGTGTAGTCAAAACCTCTTGTGTGTATCTTTATAGAATTTCTTTGAGAACGGGTATTTGTTGGATATGATTAAGGGGCATGGAATATGAGGAGAAACTAGATGCGGATAGATTTAAAAGATAAAGTGGCACTTGTCACAGGCTCGGCACATCGTGTAGGACGCGCTATTGCACTAGAGTTAGCTAAAAATGGGGTGCATATTATGGTGCATTATCATAGTTCAGACCCTGCCCAAGTTCGTGACACGCTACATGAAATCAAGTCCTATGGCGTAGATGCCTTTGAGGTTCAATCCAATATCGGTGAGCCTGAAGGGGTTGATGCCATTTTTCAAGCCATTCATGAACGGTATGGACGTTTGGATATTGTGGTTAATAGTGCATCGGTCTTTCAGCAACGTCAATTGCTTGATGTCTCGCTTGAAGATTGGAATTTGACGATGAATGTTAACTTGCGTGCGCCCTTCCTCATCACACAGCAAGCCGCCAAGATGATGGCAGAAAATGCTGTTCAAGGGGGTGCAATTGTGAATATATGCGACCATGGTACAGATGCCCCGTGGAAAGCCTACGCGCATCATGGTGTTAGCAAATCAGCATTATGGATGTTGACACAAGTCAGTGCGGTTTCACTCGGTCCTTCTATTCGTGTTAACGCAATCATTCCAGGACCTGTTATGAAACCAGCAGGGCGACCCATGTCCGATGAAGAGTGGGCAAAAGTTGGCGAAAAGAATCCCCTGAATAAGACAGGCTCGGCAGAAGATGTGGCACGGGCAGTTGTCTATTTATGTCAAGAAAATTTTCTCACAGGGACACTGATTCACGTCAATGCAGGTGAACATCTATAATTTAGCTGTTCACCTACCCATGAGGTTTTTAATGAACACATGATATATTTTACGACCTCACATTACAGCAATGAGTAATGCGGACTGAGTGATGCGTAAACTCATCTAGATATCAATGACGGAGTAACGCACAGGTGATAAGGTAAGCAATCGCATACAGATGCCCTATATTATTTACCATGTCTCCCAATGAACCACTTCATCCAGGTCGCGGCGTTTATAGGCAGTGAGTGGTTTTTGTACTGTTGTCTCATCAACAGGATAACCAAAAGAAATAACAATCCGTGTTTGATGGTCATCAGGGATGCCAAGTAGGTCTTTGGCTTCTTGTGGTTTATAGATTGTGCCTAAACACGACCCAACACCAATTTCGGTTGCTGCCAATTGCATATAAGATGCGCTTTGCCCTGCATCAAAAAAGTGCCAAATCGTCCGTTCATTTTCTTCAGGTACAACAATCACAATACATAATGCTGCCCCTGCCACATGCCCCATCCAGTCCCCTAATTCAGAGACTTTTTGTAGACGCTCTTTATCTTGGACAGCGATAAAATGCCAAGGTTGGCTATTTTTAGAACTTTGCGACCGTCGTCCAGCTTGTAAAATGCGCTCGACATGTTCTTCACTGAGGGGTTCATCTTTAAAATCACGAATTGCGCGTTTTGTTTGGATTGCATCCCAGACGTGCATACGTATTCCTTTCTATAAAATTAAATATAAAGATTGGTAAAGAACTGATACATATACGACTGTACCAGTTCTCAATGAGGCGTTGCTTAATCGTCTGCTGTCGGTGTGCCACTCAGGTTGAGGGCGGGTAGGTTCGCATATGAATTCATTTCATGGCGGAGAAGGTCATTCATTTCTGCTTCATAGGCGATTTGTGCTTCAATATCGGCAACCATTGCAAATTCAATCATCACTTCGGCGACTGATTTTTGGACAGTGGTCTTAATTAATTCTTGTAGTTCGCTGACGGTCAGTTCTGATATTTTTCGATTATCCATATTCCGACTAGGTAAATTGGCTGACACGATCCCAAATCTACCCTGCTCCTTTCATCTATCTGTTACTTGGAATTTTAACGTTAATTCCTTTATTTTGCACATTAATTTCTAAATACTTATGCAATTTTGATGTTTGATGCGAGATTCAAACCTTTACTTGTTTATACGTTTGTTTGATTGTTATGTCTCAATAATTGTACAAATCTTACAAGATTGTATGGTCTGGGCGGGGATTGTGTTACTAAGGAGCTATGGTTTGTTCAGTCTGCTCCGTATGGGTGTTCAAACCTTAAGTGAAGCTACTATAATTGATGTTCAGGAGACCTTTTATGCCAGCTTATGTTATCGCCATGATGAAAATTCATGATCCCGAAACCTACAGTAAATATACTGACCGTACACCGCCGACTGTGAAGAAATACGGAGGCAAATTCTTGACACGCGGAGAAGAGGTTACCACGTTTGAAGGCGAACCCTATCAAGATCGAATGGTTATATTAGAGTTTCCGAATAAGGCACAGGTTGAGGCATGGATGGCTGACCCTGATTATCAAGCCGCTCTAGAATTTCGTTTAGCATCATCAACGATGAATATGTTGTTGGTACAAGAAGGTAGCGACAATACTGAAGACCCGAATCCACGACTTTGAGAGTCATTCTACTATGTATTTTATAGCATAAAATATTTCCCTTCCCTAGTGATTTAAGCCTATCGTAATGCTTTATCATTTGCGTTATAGTTTGAGGATATATTTTTAGTCTATGAGGGAAGGAAACCTTATGACCAATCCTCTTATTTATATTGCCAATTCTAAAGATGGCAATTCCTATGGTATCACGGTTGCTGAACTTGATAAAACAGAAGGAACATTAAATATTGTCCAAGAAGTAACAGAGATTACAGAATGTCATTATCTAAACCCACATCCCAATGGTAAGTTTCTAGCTGCGACAACCACAGATAATGATTATGAAGTGGTTATGTTTGCGGTTGATGAGCATACGGGCAAACTCTCCCTCATCAATAGAAAACCCGCTATGGGAACATCCCCTGCTTATGTTTATGTAGAAGATACAGGGCGTAATGTCTTGATGGTGAATTATGCGACGACAGAAGGTTTGGGCAATATTCGGGTTTATCCCATCAATGAGAAGGGTGAATTACAAGAAGTGACGGAGATAATTAAACATAGTGGGGGTAGTGTCCACCCTGACCGCCAGCAAGAGTCCCATCCGCATATGATTGTGACAACCCCTGATAACCGCTTTGCTGTTGTTCCTGATTTGGGGACGGATAAAGTATATCTCTATACACTGGATACAGAAGAAGGGAAATTGAGTGCTTTTAAAGCCCTTGATTTACATGCAGGTGCAGGTCCGCGCCATGTTGCCTTTCACCCAAGGCTTCAATTGATGTATGTCATTACAGAACTTGATTCGATGATGGTGACTTATAAATATGATGATAACAATTCATGGACACTCCTCAACACAATTACAACACTACCTGATGATTTTGATGGTGAGAGCTATTGTGCTGATGTTCATGTTCACCCCAATGGTAAATTTCTATATGGGTCGAATCGTGGACACGATAGCATTGTGATTTATGCACTCGATGACGATGGGCTTCCCTATCTCGTCGGTCATGAATCCACACATGGGAATTGGCCCCGCGCCTTCATGATTGATAATAAAGGGGAGTTTTTGATTGTTGGAAATCGTCGAGAAGATAATGTGATTATCTTTGCGATTGATAGTGAAACAGGTCTATTAACCTTCAAATCCTCAACCACCTTACCTGCGCCAATTGGCTTTAAGATGTTTGGATAGGTCAAGATGCGGGTATTGATTACAGGGGGGACAGGCAAAGTCGGCAGACCAATTACTGAAAAATTTGTTGCAAATGGATGGGCTGTTCGTGTAATAGGAGCAGAACCCGATTGTGATATTTCAGGGATAACATATACGCAGTGTGACATCCTCGATTATGAAGCTGTCCAAGAACAGGTTGAGGGTTGTGAGGCAATTGTGCATTTGGCGGCAATACCGAATACTTTGGTTCGTCCTGCACATGATGTATTCTCGATTAATGTGAGCGGAACATATAACCTGTTTGAAGCAGCAAGCAAAGCAGGGATTAAGCGCATTGCCCAAGCAAGTTCGATTAATGCAATCGGTAGTTATTGGGGTTTCGATGACCGTCAATTTGATTACTTCCCATTAGATGAAGACCATAATCGCTATACAACCGATGTTTACTCCTTCTCTAAGCAAGTGGTAGAAGACCTTGCTCAGCACTTCTGGCAACGTGACCGAATTGTCAGTACCTCGTTTCGGATGCCGGGAGTATGGACAACACAAGCGAATCCAGAAACACAAAAGCGTTTTATGGAAAAATGCCAAAAACTTGATGAATTCATTACCTTACCAGAGGCAGAACAGGAACGGCAAATCGCTGAAGTCCGAGAGCAGGTTTTAGCCTATCGTGCAGGACGTTTTTATGATTATGAGGCGCGTCAGTCGGGTGCGGATGTTGGTCAGGGAGACTTTGATAATTGGTTGTGGTCAAGTTATTTTGCTGACCGCTACAATTATTGGTCATTTGTGCATACAGATGATACCACTCAGGCGTTTGAGAAAGCGATTACTGCCGATTATGAGGGCGCACACCCGCTATTTATTAACAGCGATAAAAACTATCTCAATTATGACTCTGAGGCTTTACTGCGGATATTCTTTCCTGATGTTAAGGCACGTCGCAAACCGATACAGGGTGCAGACACCCTCATTAGTAATGACCGTGCAAGAGATTTAATTGGTTATGAGCCAAATGTTCACAGCATCTGATTGTCGGTTACAGCAACTTCGATATTGAGTTTGCCGAGTCGAATCACATCTGTATCGTGTAGCTTAACAGCATCATAGGGGCTAAGGCGTGATCCATTCAGGAATGTGCCATTTGCGCTGGCATTATCAACCAGATGCAAAGCCCCTGATTTCCATATGACCCAAGCATGACGACGAGACACCCCTTTCGATTGCCCACCATGGTTGTTTAGGTCAATATCCAGTTGGCTTCTATCATCTTCGCTATACCGCCCTAAGACGATTTTTTCAATTGCGTTCGCATCAAACATATAGGCTTCACTATAATCATCGACAATAGTTAAGGATAAGGTCATCCCCGGTTGGAAATAAGCCGTTGCATTCAGCGTATCACGAAGCGGACCTGTTACTTTGCGTTCCATCAATTCACAACAACTCACGGTTTGCACATCAATTTCCCCATCTGATGTAATCTCAACAATGACTTGTGGCAGTTTATTATGTATGGGGCAAGGTGTCCGTGATAGCTTGGATGTTTTGGTTGCTTTCAAGACATTTTCCAGAGTTGGCAATAGAAGCGAATCAGGTATAGAATTTCGCAGTTGTTCAAGCGATATGAGTTCACCTACATATTTGAATGTGATATTACCAATCATAGAATTTCCCAATGAAAAATATTACGGTTTATTTCTTTATTTATATCCTATTTAGTCACACAAGGTCAAGTTAAGAAATTCAGCGGGGGCATTTCAGATGATTGCAATCATAGCAAACACTCAAAAATTAAACCGCCGAGTCAAGTGATGAGGGGGGCGTTGCGAACTGGATTATACGAACAAAACTTTCTTCGTGCCTTCGTATGTTAGTGTTAAGCATTTTTTCATGCAGAATTTTGATGACATTCGACGACTTGCTTATTCCTCGAGTGCATTATATATCGACTAGAATCCTGACACTCAGCAGAGACTTACAGCTTACTCATCGGATGATGAGATGGCTAGTGGTACAATATTTGCAATTATGTCCACATCAATCGGGGGGGAAACCGATGTCAAATAACCCTACAGCTACAACCAGTCAAGCATCTTTTGATAAGCTCCTACAAGCTGTCAGCGATCGGAAGCAACTGATGATGACGTATCTACTTCAAGACCACTTTGTTGAACGATTTCGTCCAGACCATATTCGTGATGCAGTTTATAGTTATGTAAAAAGTGGTGGAAAATCACTCCGTCCAGCCGTTGCGATGTTAGCTTGTGGCGCAGTAGGCGGTGATGAAGCTCGTGCATTACCGATTGCGTCTGCTATTGAGATTTATCATACATGGACATTGGTTCATGATGATGTGATTGATAAAGATAGTACACGTCGGGGTGTGCCAACTGTTCATACACAATATGCTCAAATTGCCCGTGATGAATTTGGATGGCAAGGGGCAGACGCAGACCATTATGGGACAACGATTGCCATGCTCACGGGCGATGTACAGCAAGCGTGGTCATGGTCACTGATGTTCGAGGCACATTTGGAACGTGGTGTCTCGGCTGAGGTCATTATCCGACTGGCACAAGAGATGGCAACTTATGTCACACCGATGTTAGTAGAAGGCGAAACCTTGGATGTTCAATTTTCCAGCCAACAACGTGAGCTAAGCGAAGATATTGTGATCGATATGCTCTGGAAAAAAACAGGTGTCCTCTATGAATATGCTGGACGGGCTGGTGCAGCTGTTGGGTTAGATGATGCCAATCCTGATATTCCTGAAGTCAAAGCGATTGCCAAATTCTGTAGTTTATGTGGTACAGCTTTCCAGATTCAAGATGATATTTTGGGTGTGGTCGGTGATGCTCAGCAATTGGGTAAACCTGTTGGCTCAGATATTCGAGAAGGCAAGTATACAGTCTTGGTACTCAAAGCTCTAGAATCTGCGAGTGATAGCCAGCGTCAAACCATCTTGCAATCACTAGGTGATGGTGAAGCAAGTGATACTGCGGTACAAGATGTGACAGGTGTTTTACGCGATTTGGGTGTGATTCAACATGCGCAAAATATCTCGCGTCGTTATGTGGATGAAGCCGTGGATTATCTGCAATCTGTCCCTGACAGTGAGTATAAAACGCTATTAGGCTATTGGGCAGAATATTTAATAGACCGCGAGTTTTAATTGGTCAATTATATTCGCCAAAATCAAAATAGAGTGTTTTTTCGTAAGGGCGAAACATGTTTCGCCCCAACATAGAGTCTTAAATTTTACCCTCGAATCACAAAGTCTGGTAAAATCCCCATTATGATTGATTGTCGTGAATAATTGGGGAATGAGTGATGCAATTTTTCAAACGTATTTTGAAAGATATTAAAAATCGGCGCAATATCGAAGTGTATGTGGTGTCATTTGCGGCGGTGCTTGTGGCGGTTGCCTCTTTATTTGGAGATGCGGTGATGGCATCTTTAGGCGATAATATTGTTAATAGCATTATCTTAACTGCTTTAAGTATATTAGTCCTCAATATTTCGATTCCGAAGTCTGACAAAAGTACACTAGATGATTACCTCGATGATCGTACCAATTTAGGCTCATTTAAAGACCGCATCCACAGCGCACATAAACTCTATATCTACGCCCCCTCTGCCGCCAATATCTTACGAGGCGAAAGTGCAGATGCCATCCGTGAACAGATTCTATCGCGCAAAGATGGTGAACTTCGGATGATTATTCAAAACCCTGATAATCAACCTGCTGTCGATATTTTAGAAGATCAACTTGATAAACATGTCAATTTCCAGATGCAACATTTGCCAGATGAACTAACCCGTACATTACGCCAATTCCAACTCATTCATGAGTGGGATTTACCGGGGAGCTTCGAATATCGCCTGCTGGATTATAGTCCTGGGTTTAGTATGGTAATGATTGACCCTGATTCCAATAAAGGACAAATCATTGTTGAAGTTCATGGTTATCAGAACGAATCAACCAGTGGGCGGATGCACATTGTCATCACCAAAAAGGACTCGGAACGCTGGTTTGTTTATTGGCAACGTCAATTTGATAATATGTGGGAACGCGGTCAAGCAGGACAATTCCCTGTCATATAGCATCATCATTTAGTCATATCCAATCTAAGCCCTCTATCAGTCCTTGTGTTGTTATATCTAGCACACGTTTTCGGTTGCAGATGTAATCAAGATATTACCTTCTCTTTGCGAAAAATTTACATCCTTATGTAGATATGACATAATCTACGCATACAATATGTTATGTATGTTGTTGTGAATGGTATAGGGATTTCAATGTGCATGATTTAACCCAACGTGAATTAGATGTACTAGGTCTTATGGCGCAGGCATTATCCAATCGTGATATTGCAAACACGCTCAGTGTCAGCGTTGAGACAGTGAGAATGCACGCTAAGCGTATCTACTCCAAATTGGGTGTCTCAGGACGGCAAGAAGCTAGCCTTAAGGCAATTGAGTTAGGTCTGGTTGAGTTACCCTCGGCTGAGGTAAGGCTCAATCCGATAAATTTACCTCATATTGTCGATGATTTTATAGGGCGCAAACAAGAACTTGCAGACTTGTTTGAGATTATTGTTCAGGGAAGACGCTTGGTGACAATTCTGGGTACGGGTGGGATGGGTAAAACACGGCTTGCTATCCAATATGCTCGCCAACACCGAAAAAGTTATGCAAATGGTGTTTACTTCGTTCCCCTAGAAACCGTGACCGCAACTGACAACATCGTTCTGCAGATTGTAAATAGTTTATCACTTAACTTAATCGCCAATGCAACCCCAAAACAACAATTGATCGATTATCTTGTGGATAAGCAACTCTTGCTTGTGATTGATAATTGGGAACATCTGTTAGGCGGGGCAACACTGATTACGGATTTATTGCTTTCAGCCCCATCGATTCACATCCTCACCACATCGCGTGAAAGGCTTAATTTGCGCCAAGAAGCTGTGTATACCTTAGGTGGTTTGAATATTCCGCAATCCGCAGACTATGATAGTTTATGGCACAATGATGCGGTACAACTGTTGCGCAGAACAGCCCAACAAGTCAAACCGAATTGGGATTTTCACAAAGATAATCTTATGGCTGTATACGACTTATGCCAACTAACACTGGGAATGCCTTTGGGTATTGTCTTAGCAGCGGGTTGGTTAGATGTATACCCACTCGACCGTATTGTCAGCGAAATCCGAGATAACATCGGCTTTTTAGAAACAAACTTACGGGATATTCCAGAACGCCACCGTAGTATTCGTGCTGTATTTGATTGGACATGGGGTCTTTTATCGCAGGCAGAAAAAAACGTGTTCATGAAGTTATCGGTCTTTCGGAATGGCTGTGATATTGCAGCGGCAGAAGCAGTGAGTAATGCGACCCCTCGAATTTTGCAATCGCTTGTGAATAAGGCATTGATACGTAGGACAGATGAGAGTCGTTATGTTTTGCATGAGTTTTTACGCCAATATGGTGAAGAGCAATTGCATCAAAATTCGGAGATTAACCGACAAACACGCGATGACCATGCCCTTTATTATGTAGAATTTACTGAAAACTTGGTGACCAACCATATTTTACCAAGGGTGGCTGAAGTTGATTTAGAGAATCTATATGTCGCATGGTATTGGATTGTTGATACGCTCAAAATCAATTTATTGTGGCGTGCCATCTGTATCTATGGAATGTCTACATTTCAACTCGGTTCATTTTCCGAGATGAAGATTATCTTTGATTATGCCATTGAACAAATCAAGATTAATCAAAGTGAACATTCAGAATTACTAGGCAGTTTGTATTATATCAATGCGGCTATCTACTATTATCTGATTCATGATGCAACAGCCGATGAAATGCTTGCAGAAGGCTATCAGTATTTTGAAGGCATCGTGTGGGGGAATTTACAACGTGAGATGATCTATGCCCACTATCATGCTGTTTTAGCTTTACGGCGGAGTAACCCCGAACGAGCGATGACATTGCTGAAGCAGATTACAGGGTATTTAGAATCTCAAGATTTGAAAAATGATGCGCTCGGTCAAACCATGCTCACCTATGCCTATTCTCAGCATAGTGTCATTCATATCGGGGTTTTTTATGATTATGTCACAGGCGAACCTTACGCGTTGAAGGCTTTGACCCTTGCGCGACAAATTCAACAAATCTCGATTATTGGTTTATGCACACAAATGCTGGCAGAAATGGCATTTCATAAAAAAGATTACAAACTCGCTTATCAATATATCGAAGAAGCAGAACAAGCTTATGCAAGTATGTTGAACACATTTGATGTCGCGATTTTAAAAAGCCTCTCGGGGAGAATAGCACTTGCAGAAAAAGATCATGAGCGTGCAAGAGACTACCTATATGAAACCGTCTTGATTCTTAAGGACTATGGTTTATTAGGGCAAACAACCAAGACGATTATGACAATTGCCGAGTGGCAAATTCAGATGCAAGAATGGGAGCCTGCGGCGCAAATACTTGCATATCTTCAAGTGGTGAACTTCAATATAATCGACCATGATCGGATTGCAGATTTACAAGAAATTGTACAAGCACAACTTACCGAAAAAATATATCAAAAAGCTATTGAACGCGGTCAAAGCATGGATTTCACAACCGTTATGCGTGAGATTATGGTGTGGCTAGAGGATTAAAATTCAAAACAGTCACCTTGTGATAACTGTCATTATAGCTAATTCAATTTATATCTACACAGTTTTATGACTTTTTGTAAAATCTCGAAATAAATCGGCAGTTGAGACAGGTCTCAACCCTACGAAAATATACTGAAACCCTGTAGTGACAAGGGCTTGTCTTGTCCGAGACTCAAGATATATACCCAAAAAGAGAAACCTAAGTTGGGCTGAGTTCCAGTTTACGGACACGAGCTTCTTCCAAAATACCAAGCGCGGATTGTCGCCCAGCATCACCAGCCGTCCCCAACATTTCTGCGATTTCGACAATGCGTAATTTCTCATCATCGAGAACACTGACTTGGGTAGCTGTATGAGTCTTGCTAGTATCTTTACGCACATGGAAATGTCGATCACCAAAACTTGCTAATTGAGGGAGATGCGTCACACATAAGACTTGGTGTTTGCTGGAGAGTGACCATAATTTTTCACCAACGACTGCACCAATCCGTCCACCAATCCCTTGGTCAACCTCATCAAAAATCAAAATAGGGGTTTGGTCGGCTGCGGTTAATACTCGTTTGAGTGCCAACATAATCCGTGCGGCTTCACCACCCGAGGCGACTTTTACTAATGGACGTAATGGCTCACCGGGGTTTGCGCTCATCATAAATTCGACATCATCAATCCCTTTACTGTCAAATTTATAACGCTTGTTGCCCACGATACAGCCTTCTGGATGTTCCGCTTGGGCGAGCATCACTTCAAATTGAGTACGTTCCATACGTAGGTCTTTTAACTCACTGACAACAGCTTGACCGAGTTCTTTCCCTGCTTTTTGACGCGCGTCACTCAAGCGTTTACTAATTTCACCGATGTGACGTAATAGGGCATTTTCTTGTTTATGCAGTGCCTCAAGGCGTTCTTCGCTATGGTCAATGCTAGCGAGTTCCTCAGTCGCATGTTCAACATATGCCAAAATACCCTCTATCGTATCGCAAGAGTACCGACGTTTGAGGGTTTTAATCAGTTCGAGGCGTTCTTCTAATTCATCAAGGCGTTCAGGGTCATATTCAACTTCATCGACATACCCAGCCATGTTAATACCGATTTCTTGGACTTGTTGAGCGAGCCCTTCAACCAGTTCGTAATCTTCCTGCATGTCGGGGTCAATTTTTGCTAATTTTGCCATCAACATAGAAACTTCCATCAAGCTGTCGATGATGGAGGATTGTTCATCATCTTCATCACCATTAAACAAGATGGATGATTCTTGAGCAAGTTTGGCAAGTTGTTCACTATTGGCGAGTCGGTTGCGTTCTGCCTGTAAACCTTGTTCTTCGTCGGGTTCAAGGGTAGCGGCATTGATTTCTTCAACTTCATGACGGAGTAAATCAGCACGGCGTTTGAGGGCATCTTTATCATCTTGGAGGCGACGGACTTCACGACGGATTTTACTGAGTTCATCAACAAGATTCGCTAAACTCGCGCGGACTTCTAATAAATCTGCAAAGCGGTCAAGTAAATCAATATGATAACGTGGGTGAAATAAGGATAGGTGCGCGCTTTGACCGTGAATATCAAATAAGATACTGCCAACTTCTGTCAGTAGCTCATTTTTCACAGCAATTCCATTAATGCGTGCCGTGGAGCGTCCCTTCGCCCGCACCTCACGGATAACCGTGACATACTCTGGATTATCAGGGTCAACTAATTCTTCACGTTCCAAGACCATCATCACAGCCTCACGATTGAGGGCATCAATGGTGATAACCCCTTCGATAATCGCGCGGTCTGTACCTGCACGCACAAAAGACGGGTCAGCTTTACCACCCAGCAAGAGTTCGACTGCATCAATCAAGATGGACTTGCCTGCACCTGTTTCGCCTGTAATCACATTAAACCCTTGTGTAAAGAAGAGTTCAACGTGGTCAATTACTGCAAAGTTTTGTATCCGTAATTCTTCTAACATAGCCTATTTGATTCCACCTAACCTATAGTCTTAGATTAGCATAATTATATTAACGATGATTTGTTTATGTAGTGTCCCGAATAGCTTTAGAAATTATGCACCTCATGTTTATTGGTTTTTGGACAAGGCAAGCCATTGTCGCTACAGGATTTTGACATATTTCATCTATATCGAAACTTTAAAGCTCGCGTAAGCAGCGGAAGTCGCTAAACCTAAATAGAGCAGACTACCAATACCGAAACCCGTGACCAGTAAACTTATCATCAGCCCACCTGCAAAGACCGCGCCTGCACAGACATAACCGCTTTGTCGTCCACGTCGGCGACCTGTCGCACTTAACGCAGCTTGACCAATTAGACCACCAATGGTCGGTGCAATCACGATTGTGAGAAACCAAAACCCGCCAATCATACCAATTAAAAACGCACCGATTGCGCCACCCACAAATGATAACCCAGCGACAATGGCATAATCAAGCTGTGTGCCTGCGAAGAATTTATCTTCATGTCCGCGCACACATTCTTTACAAGTATACCCAACAGGAGTCCGCACAGCACACTCCATACACATATAGCGGTCACAGCGGTTACAGCGTAAGCCTGTATCGCGGTCAGGATGAACTTCACAGTAATGGATTTCGTCTTCGAGCATCGTATTTTGTGTATTTTCAGTCATCGTTCTGTTCTTGTTCTAATTATCAGATAGGTTTAGTTTACCTTGAATGTATTGCCTCATTGTAAGCTGAATATCAAAACCCTATATGAAATCACTTATTCACCAAATACTTTATAGCGCGACCCATGCCGATTAACACGCGGTTCCATGCGGTCAAGCAAGGAGCGATAAAAATAATTACGGTCACGCAGACGCACAAAACGACTCACAGGTTCGGCTGATTTGATACAAACATGTTGATTTTCTTCTAATTCGGCAACCACATTCCCATCGACAGTCAATACAATTGGATGACGATTTTCTTCGGTTGGCTCAATATCAACCACTGCCCCCTCAGACAGCACAATCGGTCTATCCATGCTGAGGTGAGGCGCAACAGGTACAAGCAAGATATTCCGTAGCTCAGGCGGTAAAATCGGTCCACCTGTGGCTAAAGCATAAGCTGTTGACCCCGTTGGTGTGGAAATAATCAAGGCATCAGAATTATAAGTTATCGCCCAATGTTTATCGATAAAGGTGTCAATCTGTATCATGCGACCAAAGACATTACCACTGATAACCACATCATTTAAGGCATTATGACTAGAGATAAGCTCACTTTTTCCGCTAATAAGCGATGCTATGAGCATCATCCGATTTTCTATCCAATAATCACCTGCTAAGAGGCGTGGTAGGATTTTATCCCAATCATCAGGTTGATTAATCTCTGTCAAAAACCCGAGCCAGCCCATATTGATGCCTAATACAGGAACACCTTGCTCCGCACAGACACGACCTGCCCGTAACATCGCCCCATCTCCACCGATGGCAATCACCATATCCGTATCGACAATATCGGCTTGTACCATTTCGTCATGCCAATCGGTATAAACCCAATTATTTATTCCCGTCGCTTTTAAGGTTTCTGCGATATGATCGGCGACAGGAAAGGTATCAGGGCGTTGAGGATGTGCGAGTACACCTATATTTTTAATATCGGTCAAGTGATTCTCCCTGCATAAACAGCAATGTTTGACTTTATCCATTATGTCGGAAAACGGCACACAATCCCATAGCTGACCCAAGAAACTCTGACTCACTATTCATTTTACTCTATTGTAGACCAAATGTTCGCAATTACAAATAGGCAGTTAGGTTATAGTGTCTTAACGTCTTCCCATGTGCCACTGTCCCAAGAGCGAATCATAGCATCGTGGACTTCTGCAACTGCTAGCACTTCGGTAAATCCAGGTTGCGCTTGTTCACCATCAACTACTGATTTGAGGAAGTGATAGGCTTCGACAATCTTCATATCTTCATAGCCAAGACCACTACCTTCCCCCGGATTAAAGTTCCCGTGATAAGGATATTGGTCACCACCAACCAGACGAATAAAGCCATCATGTAGCCCATCACCTGTCGGAAGATAGAGTTGTAATTCATTCATCCGCTCAAAATCCCAAGTCATTGCACCTTTTGTGCCGTTGATTTCGAAGGCAAATTGGTTTTTAGGACCGAAGATTGTCCGTGATACTTCAAGCGACCCACGTACACCATTTTCAAATTCAACTAATGCACCGACATAATCTTCATTGGTAACAGGTCCTTTGGGGTCATCAGGTTCACCAACCGAATAATGTGTGCCTTTCCCTGGGATTGGCTTGGGGCGTTCTGGGATAAAGGTATGGGATGTGCTGACCACTCGTTTGACAGGACCTGTCAAGAATAACGCCATATCCATCACATGCGCCATGATGTCACCGAGTACACCATAACCTGAAACCTCTTTATCAAACCGCCACGATAATAAGCCCATCGGATCACTACCATACATACTAAAGAAGCGTCCACGGAAATGCGTGAGTTCGCCCAATTTACCCTCATCAATTAGCTTTTTGGCGTGCATGACCAGCGGTGCCCAGCGATAATTAAAGCCAACAAAACTCAAAACCCCTGCTTCACGCGCAATTGCTTCGACTTCGGCTGTTTCTTGCGGGGTGCGCCCAACAGGCTTTTCACAGAAAATATGTTTTCCTGCCGCTGCTGCTGCCCGTACAATCTCAACATGCAAGCTATTGGGTGTCGCGATATTCACAATCTGTACATCAGGGTGTTCAATTACATCTTGCCAACGGGTTGTCGATTGTTCAAAGCCGAGCATTTTTTGTGCTTTTTGAGCGCGTGCTTCGACATTGTCGGAACAGATAACAAGGCGAGGTTCTAAACCACTATCAGGGAAACGTTGGGGAATCATGCCATAAGAGCGACTATGGACTTGACCCATCCAGCCCATGCCAATTACACCAATACCAATTGAAGTCATAATAAATCCTATTTTGATAAATATCGTTGATAAAAAGATATTGAGATTTTACACGATTGTAGGGAAATCACATACTGAATAGCACGATTTTGATATTATTCTTGAGGAGCTTCTTCTAGAGGGTGTGATACTAACAACCAGAAATCATAAGGTTCTGGTTCTCCACGATGTCCTTTCATATCATCCTCAGCGATCCATTCATATACGTTCTTTGCATCATCATACGTATCAATAAGTCCATATGAGTTGGTCTGGATACCGTATAAGTCGAACATATCTCTGTGAATGTAACTGCATAACCATGAATGTCCAAAACCGTGATAACTATAAGTCAAAACTTCAAAGCCTAATATTTGACCAGTTGTTGACATGGTAGATTGTTGACTAATGTATTTTTCTACACCAATGATATGACCATCATCAGGTATTTGATCGCGCCAATTATCCTTACCTAATGCTTCAGGCAATCCGACTTCAATGAGATAAAGGTCTTTTGCGTCATGGATAAATTGTTTTATAAAATTCCGAGCAATTTTTGCTGAAGAGAATACACCATACATATCAAGTTGTTCATTTTGATATTGTTCATAACACCATACAACTAAGTTATCCCAATGTGCTTTATCAATTCCAAACTCCTCTGCAGAATGGGTGTCAAAATTAGGTTTCCACGTCCAAGTGATGTCGAATTTTTTGCAAAAACACTCAGATAAGCTGATTAATCTTTTGGGCAATACCTCAGCATCTTGTTTTTTCCATTTCGGATATGACGCGCGTACCAGAAAAAATCCACCTGAATAGAATTGAGAGCGGTCAATTTCTGTCAATTTATTTTTTCTCCAGAATAGCCACCGACTACGTGGAAGACCATATCCACCGCGTCATAGGGGAAATCAGGGATATGACCAGAGAGAGCCAATACAATATCGAGGATAATTTCGGCAGAGTCGGGGACATTTGCTGTAATCAACTTATGCAAGTGTTGTGCATATTTGGGATGTGTCCACTCCAAGCGTCGACTGGGACTGAGGTCATCAACCAGTTCGGGATTCTCTGCTGGAATCGTCGCTTGAATTAAAGCGTGTAATTGTTCCAGCGCGTGATGTTTGATGTAGAGCATCCCACTGAGTTTTTCGCCACGATGGTAGCGTCCCATCCCAATCACCAGTAATGATAATACATGCTGGGCATAGGTTAGGGGTGACGTTGGTTTGGTTTCTTGATGTTGTGTTGATTTCATCTGATGCAAGCGGTGTTGAATATCGGTTTTATCGACCAATACATCATAGTGATGAAAGCGCGCCACCTCTAATTCGCTATTTTGGAAAATAGCATATTCCAGTACATGCCCTGTATCAAAGATAACTTTCCAGCCGTGTTGTGTTTCACGGAAGGCTAGCACAATACGCTCATGATTGGGTATCCAAGACAAATCATTATGAAAGGCTTCATGTGTCCCATCTGCTACCACATACCAAAAATCATGGTCTGACCATTGATCGGGTTGATGGTGGGTTTTTGCAGTAGACCCCAATACGATTAAGCTATAAATACGCTCATCATTGTTAGCAATATCGATGAGTGCTTGAGTGTAATGTTCATATTTTTCAGGGGTCATTCACTTTTCTCCAGCTTGGGTATACCATGTTCAATGCGTGATAATATGCCGTCAATATCCCAGTCGTCACCCCAATCTCCACTTTGGCTGAGCTTCCAGCCGAGGCGTACAGGGCTAATTTCTTCTAACCACCATGTCACACCCACATCCGCATAAGGTTGAACAGTGGCGATGTCATCCCCATCGCGTGTCATACCAGAATGAACAGCATCAAAATGTGTGTTCACTTGACGGTGCTTTTTAATATAAGCCAGAATATCGCGCCATTCATCAGGTGTTAAAAAGCGATCATCTAGTGCAATCGAGAAGAGTCCATCCCATTGGGCAGCACGACGTAAGGGCTTGCGATTTGGATAAATGCCTGCACACCAAATCGGAATACGCGGTTGTTGTATGGGGCGTGGGCGAAAATTTAAGTCTTGGACTTGATAATGCTCACCTTGATAGGTCACCGTTTCACCTTGCCATAAGCCATCAATAATCGTTAAGGCTTCATCTGTGCGTTGGGCTTTGATTCGATTATCGCTTTCATCACCAACTTTTCCAAAATCCCAATCTGAGCCACCCATGCCAATACCTAAAGTAAAGCGTCCATTGGATAAATGGTCAAGGGTTGTGGCTTCACGGGCGAGCTTCCACGGACGACGACGTGATAGAGAGGTAATCATCGGCCCAAAGCGAATCCGCTGGGTTTTAACGGCAATCGCACCAAATAGAATCATAGGGTCAATCATCTTATCGGGTATGGCGACATGATCCCACAAGAAAATGCCATCCCATCCCATTTCTTCGGCTTGTTGGGCAACATCAACCAGCAAATTGACATCTGCAAATGCACCCAAGTTTGGTAGTTGTAAGCCAAATTTCATGTCTATCTTCCCTATGATGACGACTTTAGTAGGTTGGTTTCAATCTTATATACGACTTCGAGTATAATAAAGTTATATTGAACGCTGTAATCAAAGGTTTAGAATGTTCAGACGCAAACGCTCACCTGAAAACTCCGACGTGTTTATGGGCTTGGTAGAATTACATGAGCGCAATTGGGGTACAGACACTTATCCACAACGCCCGCGCCTATCCGATATTCTCGATGCACCTATTGTTGTCTTTTGGAACTCAACCGAAAAAGCCGAGTCCCGTCATCTCATCACCTTGCACGATGATTTGCGACAATTGAGTGCCTACTTTGAAGATATGTTTTTGAACCAAAATACGCGCCGTGTTGACCGTCGTGTCGCTCGTATCTATCGCAATCGTGACGAAATCAAAATCAAAGGCTTACGTCTTATATTCGATAAACCCGATGATGGTTAAAGCAAAAAGGCAAAAGGTAGGAACCCCACGATAACACCCAAGACACCCACAC
>CAYGTY010000077.1:0-25840 GCA_964352825.1 uncultured Anaerolineaceae bacterium | reverse complement strand
TGCGACTGAATTTATTAATTTTTTTCAATCGTGCCCCGCCATGCACCTGTAGCTGTACCCATTGCTTCGGTGAATAGCTTGAAGTTCTCTAAATCGGATTCGAGACTGCGTTCAACAAACCCAAGAGCATCACCGATATTTTCGATAAAGCCTTCGGGGTCATAATCAACTTGGAGCATGACACGGGTTGTTTTTTCGCTCACAGGATGAAATGTCACGACACCTGCATTGGTTGCACCATCAATATTTGTCCATGCAATCCGTTGGTCAGGAATTTGCTCTGTGATACGGGCTTTCCATACTTGTTCAATTCCTGCAATTTCAGCTTTCCATAATAGGGTTTCATCATCAAGTTGTGTAATTGATTCCACACTATCCATGAAATCAGGGAAGGACTCAAATTGTGTCCACTGATTGTAAGCTACCGATATAGGAACATTAACGTCGATTCCAGCTTTAAATTTATTCATAAGGTTTAGTTAGTGCTTTCTACTATGCTTACATTGTATACACCCTACCAACCGCCATAGAGAAAACCCTAACTTGTTTATAAGATTTGTGTAAATACAGATGAATGTTTGATAAACTTAAATTTATATTGAAGGGAGATACATCATGAAAGATACATTCCTCGGCACATGGCAACTTGACCCTGAACAAAATAACTACCAATCGGGCAATCCACCGAAAACAGGGTTATATATCATTCAACCCAAAGATGAAGGCTATCTCGTAACAATGAAGTGGACAAATCAAGATAATCAAGATTTTGAAATGAGCTATGAGGCAATTCCTGATGGCAAAGATTATCCAACTGATGCACCAAATGTCGATTCGATGTCGATGACACGGGTTGATGAAAAGACTTTAGATAGCTCATCGATGTCGGGTTATACCGTAATTGCTTTTGCTCGGCGGATTTTGTCGGAAGATAACAACACCATGACCATTACACAATCAGGCAAAACACCCGATGGGGACGACTTCGCGAATGTGTCAGCCTATAAACGGGTACTTGATGCGTAAAAGATGTACCCGTTTGGTTATATTGATATAAGTCTCCCCCGTAGAATGGGGGGAGGTTTAGAGGGGGCTTATTTATTCGATACTAAGTTCCACACTAGCCGATTCGAGCCTATCCGCTGTCGCAGTGACTGTAAACTGCCCTGCTTCTTGAGTTGCTTTAATGAATAAGCCTGCTTGCCCACCGATGAGTGCAAATGGGTTTGTACCAATCAATTCACCCTTTCCTTCAACGGTGAAAGTCACAATCGGGTTAGCATAACGCTGTAGATTACCATATTCATCAGTCACCATCACGCGCAACCATGTCATATCAGCACCATCAGCATTGAGTGTATCGTGGTCAACACTGAGAACAAGTTTTGTGGGTTGTGAATTAATTGGGAAATATTGTTCCACGACCTGTTCGTCCTGATAATAGCCGATGATTTTAAGGTCATCAAAAGCACTACCCCACATCATTTCCATCGGGACGGTAAAGGGTGGATGCGGTAAATGCGGATAACTATTTTCATCGGGCTGGAATTTGCCATGTAGGGCTTTGCCGATATAAACTTCAATTTCATCACAATTGCTAAACACGGTAATAGGGTTATTGCCACCCTCACTACGATCACCCATTGTCCAGCCTGTCCCTGCTTGCAAGACGATTTCTTCATCAGGCGATTTTTGTGATTTATAGAAGTAGCCTGCCCACTTGTGGTTGCGGAACATATCCATTACACCGTGATAGCAGATACGGTCGCCACTACCAAATTCTTTATGAGTATTATAGTCAAATGCACACCAGCCAATCGCACCCGATACACCACCCATACCGATTTGGCGTGATTGAATCCGCGCGTGACGAATCGCGTGTTCGACATAACGTTCTTCGCCATCCCATGTTTTGGTCGGGAACATATGCCCATTAAACTCAGTAATCAGATGAGGGGTTTGTACAGGTTCTTCCACACTGTTCGAGAAATCGTTGAAGGTATACACATCTTCCAAAAATTCGCTATTTTGCCAATAACGGACACCACCTGTTTGACGGGTCGGGTCAAGCTCATGGGCGAGGCGATTTGTCTCAGTATAAAATTCGGTATTATCACCTGACTCATTGATGCGGACACCCCAAATAATAATACTTGGGTGATTCCAGTCGCGTTCAATCATGGCGCGAACATCACGAATACTAATCGCTTGCCAGTCTTTATCGCCGATATGTTGCCAGCCAGGAATTTCTTCAAAAACCAATAAACCAATTTCATCACACTTATCGAGGAAATAGGTTGATTGAGGATAATGTGAGGTGCGGACGATATTACAGCCAAGTTCATATTTGACGATTTCAGCATCCCGTTCTTGCAGACGTTGGGGGGCAGCTTGACCAATATAGGGGAAGATCTGATGGCGGTTTAAGCCGATAAGGTTTACCAATTTATTATTCAGATAAAATCCATCATCACGAAATTCAGCTTTACGGAATCCGAAGCGTGTCGAAAATTCGTCTAGTGCAATGTCTGCACTATCGTCATCTTCGATATTATCATTGGGTGCAAGCTGAACCGTTACCCCATATAAATTGGGATTGTCCATTGACCACAATTTAAGCTCTAGAGTGTCAGTGTAGGCTTCTGGCTCATCAGTAAAGTCGAACCACTCCCCATTTTTATTCAGTAACTCATCTGTCTGTATCAAAACGGCTTGGGTCAGGGTTTCGCCTGCGGGTACATCAATATGTTCGACAACGCCAAACACCAAATCACGGTTATTGTCACTGCCTTCTAGCAAAACAGATAAGTGGTCGGAGAAATCGTCACTTGTTGTATTAACAACAGTTACTTCGGCTTCGATATAAGGACTATCGGTTAAGACATCAAATGTTTTAACAAATACATTCTCGATGTAAACAGGGTTCACATAACGCAATTTCACATCGCGATAGATACCCCCAAAAATCAAATAATCAATCACATGACCATAGGGGGGGATGTCTTTTCGCTCGGTACTATCGACATAAATGACGAGGGAATTATCACCTTCTTCATTAATATAGTCAGTGATGTCAAAGCTAAACGGTGTATAACCACCTTTGTGTTCTTCAAATGTATGCCCATTGATGCTGACGGTAGTTGCAATCATGACCCCTGCAAAATCAAGAAATAGTCGTCGTCCCTTGAGTTCTTCTGGCAGGGTAAATGTTTTACGGTAGGTGGAGATAAATTTATATTCGGCATCATCAAAACTATGATGAGGGAAAATTTTATTGGTATGGGGAATGATGACCTGTTCAAATTCACTATCGGCCACAGATTCATCTACTTGTTGTGGATAAAATAACCAACCTTCATTAAATAGAATGTTGCTACGCATGATCTTCCTTCTTAATATTTTGTGTAATTTATAAAAGTCGCTTGTCTTATAAAACAAAAGGATGGTACAAGACCATCCTAAGTTTAAACATATTTAGTTTAATGATTTTATTATCCCTTGAGACCCGATGTTGAGATACCCTCAATAAAATAACGTTGAGCAAAAATGAATACAATCATTGGAGGGACAATTGCAATAGCCGCCCCAGTCAAAACAAGATTAGGTTGATCAGCAAAAGCATTACTGAGTCTAATCATTGAAAGAGTCAATACATGATTTGCATCATTGCCCTCACCGATAATTAGGAGTGGCCACAAGAAACTATTCCAAGCATATAAGAATGAAAAAATTGTTAAAGATGCGATAGCTGGTTTACTCAAGGGTACAAAAATTCCCCATAAAATGCGGAAACGGCTTGCTCCATCCAGCAATGCGGCTTCCTCAATTTCTTTTGGTATCGAGATAAAAAACTGGCGCATTAGGAAGGTGCCGTAAGCTGTAAAAATCCACGGTATGATTAAGGAGACGATTCGATTCTGCCATTCAATGACCACCATCAAACGATACATTGGAATAATCAATACAACAAAAGGAATCATAATCGACCCAAGGTATACCAAAAATAATGTATCACGACCGCGGAATCGTACTCGTGAAAAGGCATAACCGCCAAAGATTGAAGTAACTAACTGACCGAGAACAACACTAATCGTAACAAGTGTTGTATTGACTAACGCACGATCAAGATTTAGGTTAAAAACTGCGTTGTAATTTTGTATTTGAAACTCAACAAATTCTTTCTGCTCTGCTGTTCTAGCTACTGCATAAAGCGATATTTCTGGATTATCGGGAGAGATAAACAAGTTTTTTGACCCACGAAATGCTAAGGGGACTCGCAGTAATTCACCATCAACATTAATATCATATAGGTCAAATTCTTCTTCTTTACCCTCGCTGTCCACTATGGTGAGGACTTCACCTGTTTCTATCGCATCTTCAAGCGGGATGTCATACAATATGGCGCTTTCTCGCGGTAAATCAACATTTAATAACTCTTCAGATGTAAAGAATCCAAAGCGTACACTTTCATCTGTGAGGGCTAAAGTTTCTTCTTGACCATCAATCTCAAAAATAAATAACTCTTTACTTTGTCCATCGACCTCGATTGTCTCTGGTGTATAGGGCAAAAGACGAGGCGGATAATTGAAGGTATCATTTGAGTTTTTCAGGGATGTCGATACCATATATATAAATGGGAAAATCATGAATAGCCCGAATCCAATAAGGACAAGGTAGGCTAAGATGCGAAGAATCACCATTCTTGGGTTTAATTCTGTAGGTGTCATCGTTGTGTCTCCTTAGTCATCATATGCGTCGGTATTTTGGATACGGAATTGTAGGAAAGTAATCCCAAAAATTATTGCAAATAGAATCCATGCGATAGCTGATGTATAGCCAAATTCAAATCGGCTGAATCCGCGATCATACAGATAAAATACCGATGTTGTTGCATCCACAGGTAAAGGACGCGACGGGAATAATGCAAAGGGTTCATTGAAAACTTGAAGTCCCGTAATAACTGTTGTAATCACCACAAAGAAGGTTGTCGGTGCTAACATCGGTAAGGTGACATTACGGAATTGTTGCCAATAATTTGCACCGTCAATTTTTGCTGCTTCATATAATACGCCCGGAATACCTTGTAAACCTGCTAAGAAGAGCACTGTGTTAAAACCAACGACTTGCCATGCCGAGAGGAATACAATTGAAATAAGTACGACACCCGGTCCTGTTAACCATGCAATCTCTGGGTCTGTTGCATTGATGCCTATATTATTTAATACTCTGATGCCCTCACTGATTAGATAATTAAAATAGCCAATAGTCGGATCATATAACCACCGCCAAATCAAGGCTGTTCCAACCACTGCGGCGATTGAGGGAAGAAAGTAGATTGCACGGAAGAACTTGACACCCGGTAACTTGGAATTTAATACTAATGCCAGACCTATCGCTGGTATTGTACTAAGTGGGACAAGTAAAAGGCAAAATTGTATGGTGTTACGCAAGCTAATCCAAAACATTTGATCTTTAGCACCAACAACTAAACGCGAATCTCCCATCTCGATTGCACCTAATGGTGTAAAACCAAATGACATCACATCTTGTAAGTTGGCGGTGAGGTCAGTTTGTGTTTGGAACTCCAATGAGAGTAACTCGGCATAGTTGCTTAAACCAATAACATTCGGGACTTGACCAACCGAACTATCTGTAAAACTTAAGTATAGTGATAATAATAATGGACCAGCAAAAAATAGCATAAATCCGATAATATTGGGGGAAAGCATCATCCAGCCTTGCCATGAGACCCGTTGTTCTGGTGTTTCACCAAAATACTCACCCATCAACAAAAGTCGCCATGCTAAAAAGCCAAAAATACAAATGGCAATTGTTACAATCCATGTCGCGGGATTTGCATAGGTACTTAGAATAAAGTTTGCAGTTTCCAAAACATTTGATGCAAGAATCAGGGCTATGAGGGTCAAGCCACCTACAACTATAGCTACTTTAGTAAGCAGGTCACTAAACGATAGATTGTCTTCAAATTTGCTTGCTAACCAAAATAAGAAATACGCTATTGGAAGTCCCCATAACAATGTTGAATTTGCCATAATCGTATCAACAAGGATTTCAAAGCTGAAATAGAATTCCCATAAATGGAGTAAAACAAGAATCCCTAAAATAAAACCTACATAGTTGAGAGTCATACCCAAGAAACGACCATTTACGTTTCGTTTAAAAGTATAAATAATGGCTAATCCTGCAAGTATTGCAGGTACAATAGATACAGCACTGACAAAAACTTGTACTGGGCGACCTAGATTCCCGAAGTTAGATAAGCCTAATATGGTGATTGCGAGTGCAATGCTAGCAATAATCAGCACACCATTCCATACTATAGTAGCATATACGATAACAGGGGTTGCTTCACTGTTTTGATGCCGAGTATCGACAGCTGTTTGCATAATCATACTCACTTAAACTTGTTGATCGAAAGTAGGGTTGGAGCAACCACCGTAGTGATTACTCCATTGAGGTAGAATTTGTGACTTATTCGAAGAGGGGTGCGACCTGATCACAAATGGTGTCAGCAAATTCTTGTGCCGTAAGGTCACCATTGAAGACAGCAGTAACACCTGCGCCATAAGCAGAATCAATCGCTGACCAATCTCCTGCGAATAATGGTGCTTCTGTACGAACATCTGCTGAAGTTGTACCGTCAACGAATGCTTGGTTATTTACACCACTATCTGGTAATGTCCCAAGGAAAAGTTCGATTGCTTCATCAGTTGCACGGCTTGGGATGTTTGCGCCAAGGCTAGCAATTTGACCTTGGATTTCTGCGCTGGTCAAACGTGTAACAAGATCCCATGCTGCTTCTGGATTTTCTGTTTTGGAGTTGACAACATAAGCACCCCAGAATAACCAGTTGGTTTCTTCACCACTTGGTCCAACTGGCAATGGTGCAACGTTCCAATTGAAGTCAGCATTTGCGATTGTACCTGGGGTTGCCCAACGACCATTTAAGAACATACCAAGGTTACCAGCCAAGAATGGTGGTTCGGAATCTGTACCCCAAGGAATAGCAGCGTCGGCTTCAAATAGACCGAGTGCTGCATTCAAACCTTCAACTGTAGCATCATTATCTAATCCACATGCGGTGAAATCGTCATTGAAGAAGCTAGAACCTGCGGAGTTTACGAAATAACCCCAGTTAGCCCACCAAGCGTTCATTCCGAAACCTAGAACTTCATCACCGAGCCCGCTGATTTCTGTTGCCGCTTCTGCAAATGTTGCCCAATCCCAGTTTTCGCCACCAGGGTAGTCAAGACCAGCTTCATCAAAGAGGTCTGCATTATAGTAAATTGCGAATGCAGATACATCACGTGGGAGACCCCAAAGCGCATCCATATCATCAATCGGTGTCGTCAAAAAGCCCATAGGACCTGCATAGAAGTCGTCTTGATTATAATTTTCGTCGGCAGCAGCAACATCTGCAAGATTTAGAATCAATCCAGCTTGTGCAAAACGTGCGACATCGGTTCCTGGAATCCAAAATACGTCAGGTGCTGTACCTGCTTCAATTTCTGCAATCAAAACATCTTGATAACCTGCGGTTTCACTACCACCAGGTTCATATTCCAATGCAACGCCATCCCATGCGGCATCAATGTTTTCACTTGCTGCTGTGTAGACATCAATTTCTGCTTGGTTATCTGGACGTGTCCGCCAACGTAGTGTGACATCATCTTGTGCAACAGCTGGGATTGAAAGTGCAACTACTGTAGCAACTAAGACAAAAAGAAATGTTAGACGTTTAAACATTTGTGTTACTCCTATTGATTTGATAAATTATTTACAAAAGAGTGAATGATATTTCAGATACAAATCAAATAGACTCCTATCAACTATTTTTACATTTTTATCGTGTCGGTGGGGGAGTGCTTGACGAATCCCGCAGGATAAGTCGTGTCTCCAATACCACCGATTCGGGTGATTTTTCGTCGAGTACATCAAATAACATTTGCGCCGCAATTTGCCCTTGTTCACTTGGGCGTTGGTCAACGGTTGTGATGCTGGGTGATACCAACTCGCTGAGTTCGATATTGTCGAATCCAACAACGCTGATGTCTTCAGGCACACGTTTGCCGATGCTCTGAATATATTGGATTGCACCGAGCGCCATTCTATCGTTGATGCTAACAAGAGCCGTTAATTTGGGTTCAGCCTCTAAAAGTTTTTCTGCCGCACGGCGACCACTCTCAATTGAATAGTTGCCATATGCAATGGGCAAGGTATCAGCCAATACATCAACTGCGCACCCTTCAAGAATCCCTCGCATCCGTTCATCAACACCGATATTTGCGTTTTCTGGCACAGTGATGACACCAATATCACGATGTCCCATAGCCACCACATGATTCATCAAGTCGCGTCCGCCTGCAAAATCATCGCTACGCACAAAATAGGGCGATTCATGATACCCGATGACCACACTCGGAAGACCATTTTCGTGTGCAAATTCTGAAAAGGAGGTTTGCTGAATACTATCTAAGCTAATCATGCCATCAAAATAACCACTCTGTACCAACATTTGGAATTGCATATCAATTGTTCCATCAACATGTGGTGTACTGAGTAGAATATTATGGTTGCGTTTTCGGCACTCGGCTTCGATACCTTTTAACATGCTCATAATCATCACATCTTCAAAAATCGTCTCGTAGATGTATGGGAACACAACACCAATAATATTTGTTTTGCCTGTTGTTAATGCACGTGCCGCAAGATTTGGGATGTAACCAACTTCTGCAACAGCTTGCATGACTTTGTCGCGAGTTGCATCACTAAAATAGGGGGTATTGGAGAGTACCTTGGAGACTGTAGCAGTAGATACCCCTGCTTTTTGGGCAACATCTTGTAAGGTTGGCATAAAAACAAACACTCTTTTTTAGTAAAAACATATAGTTAACCGCTTAACGATTAATTTAATCATAGCGATTGACATGATACTTGTCAACTCATTTTTTTCTCACCTCTTGTGCAAATTACATGAATAAAAATCTTGAAACGCGGATTTAAAAGCCGATTGCCTCGCTTTTATGTAATACAAATTAATTTAAATGGGGTTGTTTGCTATCAGTTTTCAACTATGCTTATCCCCAGCTCTTTTTCTCAAACGACCTTTATTTTCAACGTATCAAAATGAATCGAGAAGGAATCAATGGCATCCGCAAATACATCATCTCAATCCCCATTGTCCATTAAACTACCCCCGCGCCCTGTCTTAATTGCCCTGTTTTCTATTTATGTGATTTGGGGTGCGACTAATTTAGGGACTCGTATTGCTTTAGAAAGTTACCCACCCTTTCTATTAGCTGCGCTGCGTTTGTTATTGGCTGTAACAATCTTGATAGGATTCTTGAAAATACGGGGTGATGCGTTCCCATCAATGAATAGAATGTTGAATGCTGTATTGATTGGTGGCTTGATGTTTGGGGCGCAGTCAGGATTGGTGGCATTCGCTCAAGAGCAAGGCTTGGGGTTGGGGATGTTATCATTGGGTGTGGCGACTGTTCCATTATGGGCGATGTTATTTTCTTTTGGATTTGGGTATCGTCCTAGTCGCTTAGAGGTGATTGGTTTATTGGTGGGTATGACAGGCATGGTGCTTTTGAACATAGGAAACGACTTTGAATCTCAGCCCGTCGCGATTTTTATATTGTTACTTGCACCGATGATTTGGGCATTTGCCTCGATGTATACCAAACAGATTAAGATGCCGAAGGGATTTATGGGAACGGGTTTCCAGATGTTTGGTGGGTGTATTGTTCTATTTGTAATGAGCATCTTGAGTGGTGAACAATTCCCGACGAATCCCTCCATCAATGCAACTGCCGCCTTAATCTTCTTATCAGTTCTGGGTACATTGGTTGCTTTTAGTGCCTATATGTATCTTGTGCAAGTGGTCAGCCCTGGGTTAGCCACAAGTTACTCGTATGTTAATCCTGTGGTTGGTGCTGTTTTTGGTCTTTTCTTATTAGGCAATCCGATTTCTTCAACGGCAATACTCGCGATTATTGTGATTGGTGCAGGGGTTGCTTTGGTGATGATGGGTAAAAGCAATTTGTTCCTGACCAATGGTGAAACGACAGAAAATTAGGTTTGGTAAATGAAATCATTATTATCTATGCGTATCAGGTGGTAATGTGTTTCGGCTGAGACAGGTCATCAGCCCTACGAACTTTATTAATTCGGGTATGTATATCACCTTCTACTGTTGACTTTTGTCTTTCAACTATCTTTACGGACAATTCATCACACCTGACCACAGCCAACCTTGACCGCCTTCATAGAGAACTTCGTACCAATCGCCGATGCCCTCACCTGTTTGGATATTTTCGATAGTGGTGATGTAGTAAGTTGTGCCTTCGACGGTTTCATCGACTGCCTGATGGGTTGTGCCTGCCCCACTACGGATATTATTTTTGGCATAGCTTGTACAGACATCGAGGATTTTGGGGACACTGCCCATATCATCAACCAGTACCATTGCGCTTGGACGTTCATTACCACCTACCCACAGGCTATCACTATCAAAATCATTCCACGGGTCAACCCAGCCATCAGGGGTGCGGACTTCAAAATGGAGATGCGCGCCACCGACCCCTGTTGCACCTGATAATGCGATGGGTTGTGTGAGGTCGTCGATATAGCTTGCCGTCTCAGAAATAACCATTTGCAGATGCCCATACCCTGTGTACCAGACTTGGGTCTCGTTGTTGACGATTTGGATATGTTCCATTGTAAGGGTGTTGCCATAAGCGTTATTACAAGATGGATTCACACCGAGGCAATCACGATAGCTATCCACGATTGTTCCAACTGCCGATGGATAAACAGGTGTACCTATCAGTAGTGCATCGGGTTCTTGGCTGATGTCTGTGCCTTCATGTCCCTGATAATCCCGCCCAGCAAGCCCCGGACAGTTGGTTGAAAAATTGCTGTATGTCCAGTCGGAATCGGTATAACAGGTGATGTCGCGGTGATTGTCGGCTAATGCCCAATGTAAAAAGGGGGCTGGATAAGATTCTGTCTGTGATTTCGTGGGACGTGATGTGAGGCTTTGGGCAAATTCGATAAGTTCATCTTTTTGGATTGCACCATATACAGGGATGGGGAGATGTTCAAAGCCTCTATGTTCAATTTGAAAGGGTAATGGAAAGCGTTCAATTTGCCCGTTGCCCGTATTGAGTATGACCCCCGTGCCATTATCAAAGTCGAAACCGAGGAAGAGTCTATAACTATCGGGTAGGAGTGCGGTGCGTCCAACAAGATGACCCGTTGCGACAGCGGTATAAAAATCGAGTTCGAGTGGGTCGGGGGTCACGATAAACATATTGACTTTGTGTAGGTGATTGAGAGCTTGGCGTTCCAATAATAAGATACGTCCCGTGGATGTGATTTGAACGGGGTCAAGATAGGCGAGGTTATCACGAATTTGACCTGTCATGACAATCCTGTCTTCACCGTCTTGGATAAGTCGCAGGCGATATTCGGGTGGTCGCATTTCGATATAGGCAAACTGGGTTCTATCGGCTGACCACACCCCATGATGAAACCCAAATCCGTCATCGAGGGGTCGGGTAATGAGTGAAGCAGATAGGGTATAAACATCATAGCTGGGAAGGTCATTGGCAAAGTCTTGACGAGCTACCCCGAGGTTAATCAATTGACCACCATCCGCAGGTTGCGCCCAAAGTTTTTTATTCTGCTCAAAGATAATCAGGGAGTCGCTATCTTGGGCGATGACGCTCAGGCTCACAATAAAGATGCAACATAGAATGATGATTTTTTTCATGATGTCTCCTGATGGTATTCGCGCAATTTGTGCCAATCATTTTTGTTCTTGTGCAATCCTGTAGTCCTTTATAGGTAAGGATACTCACGATTTTTATTAGCTATTCGCATCCGCACAGATAGATGATTGTTTGTGCGAATAGGCTAATTCATATGTCTATTTATGAGACTATATCCGATAAGATAATAACCCTACAAATTTTAGGACGAGTCTATCAGATTTATAAGTGAAAAGGGTAACTATATGGTCACGTTGGAGCGATTCGTAGGCGAAGCGTTGATTGTGAATAGATAAGAGAGTGCAGACACGGTAACGCCCCATAGCTGTAAACTTAAGTAATATCTGTTTTATATTATCATCACTGAGGGCTAAAAGCCGCTCAGCTAGTTAAAAACAAGTCCACTGAAAGGGACTCTAAGAACCTCTTTAGCCGGTTTCCTTGATATTCTAGCCTATGGTTTGAACCATAGGTGAAGTGATTGAATAAGAAGCAGGTCTTTTTAAGCTATTATTTTCTTAACTTGATAGGAATGGCGCAGACATGGCAACGCCTCTACGCCATTATATTTTAACCGAATCTTACTTTGGTACTATCCCTGTAATTTTTACAACATCGTTATGGTGACACCTCGTATAATCAGAGTAACGATAATATATGGAGGTGGCTATAATGCAACATCTCATAACACGCAGTTTCTTTATCAGTTTGTTTTTTTCGATAACAACTTGGGCGTTGGCACAGGGTTTCCAGCCTTCCCCCGGTAATCAATGGAGTGATTATTTTTGTGTGGGTGGTGAATTATGCGAAGTCGGTGATGTCAATGGTGACGGTATGGATGACATTATTGCACTTACGCATCAAGAAGATAACGCATCGGTCTGGGTTGGATTATCAAACGGTAGCAGTTTTATCAGCCCACAAGCTCCTGCCACCGATTGGTTCTGTGTAAAATCAGAAGTTTGTCGCGTTGGTGATGTTAATGGTGATGGTCGGAGTGATTTAGTTGCATTTTCTTATCAGCAAACCAATGGCGCGGTGTGGGTTGGACTCGCAAATAATGACGGAACGTTTGCAACGGGTGAAATATGGCATAATATCTTTTGCCTACCGAGCGAAGAATGCCTAGTTGGTGATATGAATGGCGATGGTATGGATGATCTTGTCGCATTAGGAACATTTATGGGTAACACAAATGCTTGGGTCGCACTCTCTCAAGGGAATAGCTTCGGTCAGGCTCAATTATGGTCGGATAGCGTTATGTGTGACAGTCCATCAACCTGTGAGCTTGCCGATGTCAACGGGGATGGTATGGATGATATTGTCAAAATTTATCAATCAGATGTTCCGATACCAGCCGATGGTGGTGTTTCATTCTCTGCGGGGAGTGTATTTGTCAATATTTCAACAGGTAGCAGTTTTGAGGGTGAAGGCACTGCTTGGTGGCATGATGGATTCTGCACTTTCCTCGAAGCCGTCTGTACGACAGGTGATTTTGATGGAGATAAGCGTGCTGATATTATCATGTTCTTACGAGATAGCGCGCCCAATTTAATCGGATTCGACCAACGACAGGGACGTGTGGATGTGGCGTTTTCCGATGGAACAGCCTTTGTAGATTATGCATCGCAACATGATTTAATGTGTATTGGTGAAGAATTCTGTGCGGTTGGTGATTTTGATGGAGATGGCAAAGATGATATTGTTGCCTTCGTAAAAGATACAAAAACAGAACCGGGACGTGGTGATGTATGGGTCGCCAATTCTGTACTTGAACCCAGCAATCCAACATTGGTACTCATCCCTATTTTATTGCCAACCTCAACCCCTGCTACGTTGACGATTAATCCGAATATTATAGCGGCACTTTCGGGGCTTGATTTGGTGGTGGGTGATACGGTGATGATTACCCCAGAAGGTGATAATTTAAATATGCGTTCTGGACCGGGACCCAATTTCCAAGTCGTGGAAGTCTTGCCTCAAAGTAATGTGATGATCATTCTGGAAGGTCCGATAGATAGTGACGGATACCGTTGGTGGCGTGTAACCCATTACGGTGAACCGACGGCAGAGGGCTGGATTGCAGAAGGTGACGGTAACGAAAATTGGCTAGTTGAAGTGCAATTCTAATTGTTATGCGACCATCAAACTATGGGGTGATTTAGCAATGCTCTGTGTTTTGGTGGTCTTTTATTGTTCTGTTTTAATCGCTGTGCCTTGATGAAAATAGAGTTGCCAGTGACTATTGGTTTTCATCCAGATGGAACTGCGATTGCAGATTTGTAGCGTGTCGTATTGGACTTCACTGATGTATGTGATTTGAATAACCGTATCTGTAAGTGGTGTTATCGAAAAAGACTTAAAAGGCAGTTTGACATCAATATGTTTATGCTTATCTGTTTTTGTCGGCATAATCTCTGCACGAGTATAGCGTCTGCCTGAACACCCAAACTCGAAAAAGTCAGGATGTAGGATGTCATCCATATAGGCGATGTCATAGCGTGTTTCAGCTATCCAGAGGGATTCTTCGAGTTGGGTGAATGTCCCTATATCTTGGGTGGATAATTGCATGAGTTACCTATAAAGTCGATTGCCATTCCCGTTTGAGCAGAGCGAATAGGGCAAGGTCGTGATAATTATTGTCTTCGTAATATTGTTCGCGTTGGATACCCTCTTGGATAAACCCCGTTTTACGAAGCAATTTGATGCTTCCTACATTATATATAGACGCATCTGCTTCCATACGATTGAGTCCCATTTGTGTAAAGCCAAAATCTAGTGTTGCGTGAACCGCTTCTGTCATGATGCCCCTGCGCCAATGGTCTTGTCGTAGGTCAAAACCAAGGGATGCGCGATGGTCTTGTCGATTCCAGTAATTGTAACCAACCATGCCCACAACTTGGTGATTGGGGTTGACGGTAATGCCCCAGCGTATCGCCTTGTGGTTGTCAAATTCAGTTTTGATATTATAGATAAGTGTCCGTGCTTCGCGGATGTCGGTATATGCGTCGCCGATATTATATTTGGTGACTTGATAATCACCACGAATCCCAAAGACCGCCTCATCATCATCGGGCATGAGTTGCCGTAGCGTGAGACGGTCGGTATGGAGTACAGGAAATGTTGAAAAATCAAACACTAAAATACTTCTATCGTCACAAAGTATTGGGTTAAATTGCCTGTCAATGAAAAGACATCAAGGGTGTACGTATATGCCCCAATATCATCAGGTGGGCAAACATTGGTCTCCCATTCAGGTCCTTCGACGGTTGTATCGCCAACAAACCCCGGTCCATCAAAGTATGCAGCACTGATAAATTCGATATTCACAAATACGAGTGTACATTCACCCATCATGATGTCATCATCGTCTACTGAGATAAAGACCGATGGTTCAACAGCCAAAACAATGCCGGGGGTTGGTGAAATTTGGGCATTGGTTGGCGCGGCAGTCGGTTGAGGTGCGGCAGTGGGTGGGATGCGAATAATCGGCGGTGCATCAACATCAATGACTAGCTCACAATTGCCTGCTTCCGTCACATCACTTTCTGCCACCCATAACTCATTGACAGAGTTTGCCGCAGATGTCACCTCAAATTTGTTGAGTTGCCACCATGTTGCTTCGTTAATAATCTTCTTCCCTGTTACAGAAAAAGACTTATTGGGTTCAAGGAAAATGAATGTACCACGATTAACACCAGGTCCAACGCGTGTAATCACACTATTGGATGTAGTGCTAATGGTGCAGGGGATGGGCGCGATGGTTGGTACTGGTGTGAATGTCGGTAAAGGTGGTAAGGGTGTGTTGGTCACTAAGGGTTGTTGGATAACTGTCGGCTGTTGTATGGGTGTCGTATTTGTACCGAGCTTGTTTAGTGTGCTATAGACGGTGAAGTTTTTAGCGATTTCGGCGGCATCCCAAGATTCTGCTGGTGTGGGGGGAGCGGATGGTACAAGATTGTTGTTTGGGTCACGTGTTAAAGGTATATTTAGTTTCTGAGAGAAATTGACAGATTGGGATACGCCTTGCGCGGTGACACGGGCTGTTCCATCGAGCATGGTAACGGTCATGCCTTCTTGCTCATTGGCGGCGATGAAAGCGGTTGACCCCATCGAAATTTCGACTTCATTGATATTCAATGTGACTTGTGCGACACCTTCGGGGGTGCGAACCATAATGCCGTTGCTGGGGGCTTCGGTACAACTGGATGCCCCAACACCTGTCGTAAAGCGGAAAGCATTTAAACTGACATCATCGACTTCGACACTACCAAAAACAATCACCTGAACCGCTTGCCCTGGGAGTGTATCAGGAAGATCTGCTTGCAAACTCATCAACGAGACACCCCAGATTTCGGTTGTTTCATCTAGTGAAGTATGGGTGATGCCTGCAAAATCTTCAATGGCGGCGACATCTCCCTCGCCATCAAAATCGAGAATAACGCCTGTCTGGGCTTGGGCGAAAATCAGACCATTCCCATAACAGATGGTATTGCGTATCGGGTTTTGGCAGACGGTACTGGTTTTTTCTAGGGCGCGGGTGACAATATCAGCACAGGCACTCTGCGCCATGACAGTTGTTCCCAGTAAAACGATAACAATAGAAACAATTAATGTACGAATTTTGGTTAACATAGTTCCTCCGAATCAACGTGATGAATAACTTATTCACCTCATGTCTATTATAGCAATAAGTGCAAGTTTTGCTGGCTGATATGCTGGTTGAAATCATGTTATTAGACGTAAAATTAGTATTATTGGTACACTGATGTAATTCATGTAACGCTTAAGTCTAAGGGTAGACTAATGTCAATATTAATGGAGCGAGGCTTAGACATCTTTCAAATGAAAGGTATCTTGTGGATGTTAACGAAGCCAACAGGTATATCAATATATGATTTTGATTTTAAAAGTTTCTTTGAGTGTCGTCATCATTGGCGGTTACCAACACCGTTAATTGCTATCGCACGTATTGGGGCAATAGATCAATATGCTGAATTACATGAAAGGCTTAAAGCGGAGGGTATCGAACTCATACATACACCTCAAGATTACCTCATGTGTGGTGAATTACCGAATTGGTATCCGCTAATTTCTGAGTTTACCCCTAAAAGTGTGTGGTTCGATGAATTACCATCAGTTAAACAGATTCGCGAAGCATTTGAATTTCCAATTTTTATCAAAGGAGCACGACAAACAAGCAAGCATAAACGGAGTTTATCCATTATTCATGATGTCACTCAACTTGAAATCGCGTTACAAGCATATGCTAGTGATACGATTTTGCATTGGCAAAGGCTCGTTTGCAGAGAATATATTGAATTAAAATCTGTTGGTAAACCCCATTCTGATGAAATTCCACCCTCCTATGAATTTAGAACGTTTTGGTGGAAAGGTGAATTTGTCGGTGCTGGACGTTACTGGTATCTTGCTGATGAGTATTCATGGACACAAAATGAAAAAGAACAAGCTCTAGCTATTGCTGGTGAGGTTGCAAAGCGTATCAATGTAACTTTTTTGGTGGTGGATGTTGCACAAACTAGACAAGGTGATTGGATTGTCATTGAATGTAATGATGGACAAGAAAGTGGATATGCTGGTTTGTCACCATTTTTATTGTGGCGTAATATTGCAGAAATTGAATTAAAAGATAAGGAATAAGCAATGAGTCGGAAATTTGAATTATATGATTTACGGATAACGGTTGATGCGATTGAAGGGCGGTCTGTGTGTGGGATGGCGGTGGGTGATTATTTCGATTTAACGGAAAGTGCCAAGTTGAGCATCCCTGAGGGCAAGCACTTTTGTGTGTATGCTTTGAGTGCGGTCTTGCCATTGCTGGCGGCAAAGCAACGTGAGCTAGCAGAAAATGATTGGCTAGAACGAGATTCGCTGGTGGTTTGCCCTGACCCCGAAGAACGCCTCATTATGCGGATTGAGCGCATTAACAAACGGACGATGGATAGCGATGAGCTAACATAAATTTGCACAATTATTGCTGGGTAATATATACAAGGCTCTCTACATCACGCGAAGTTTCAGGTAAGATTGTCATATCGTGTTTTTAACTGAACGACTATTGTAGAGTCAGAAAATAAATCAGAAATTGTGTTGATGGTCGAGACAGGTCTCAACCCTACAAAAATATACCAAACCCTGTAGGGACAACGGCTTGCCTTGTCCGAAAATTAATATACATGGGGTATAATTTCTGAAAATATTCGAGACGCTATATATGAATTTATACATTATCAACTGACAGAGAACAAACAATTGATGGATGTTCTTTGTGTATCAGATAGGAGCGTTGGATGACAAAAGAACGGAAGCATATTAAAGTAACGTACTCGACATTGGGGAGTCCTGACCCTTTATTGCATGTGTACTTCGATGAAGATGTTGCAGAGTTAAAAGAAAATTTTGGCAAGACCTACCCCATGTATATCAATGGAGAATGGGTGAGCGCGGATAGTACCTTTGAAAAACGTTCCCCGATTGATACTGATTGGTTGATGGGACATTTTGCAGATGGGACATCCGAGCATGTGGCGCAAGCGGTGGCGGCAGCAAAAGCAGCATTCCCTGCGTGGCGCGCGACCCCATGGCAAGACCGTTGTGATTTATTGGATAAAGCGGCAGATTTGATTAGTGCGCGCTTGTTCGAGATTTCGGCAGCCGTCACCATGGAGATTGGTAAAAATCGTCTGGAAGCAATTGGTGATGTGGAAGAAACAGCCGACCTCATCCGCTATGCTGTCGAAGCGGTTCGTCAAAATAATGGCTTTAGTAAACAACTGCTCAGTGAAACCGACCATCATCATAATCGCAGTGTCCTCAAGCCTTACGGTGTATGGGGTGTGATTGGTCCGTTTAACTTCCCTGCGGCATTAACAGGTGGTCCGACTGGGGCGGCGTTGGTGGCTGGGAATACAGTTGTATTGAAACCTGCTGATGAAGGCTCATTGACAGCCTATATGATTGCCCAATGTTTCGCGGATGCCGGTTTGCCTGCGGGAGTCTTTAATATGGTGACAGGTGGCGATGAACCTGGGAAAGCATTGGTTGCACATCCTGACCTTGACGGCTTAACCTTCACAGGTAGTTATGCTGTGGGGATGAGCATCATCAAAAACTTCCCAACCGCGACGGGTCAATATCGCCCTGTTGTCGCCGAAATGGGTGGTAAGAACCCAACCATTATTACCGAAAAAGCTGACCTCGATAAAGCAGCGATGGGTGTGATGCGCTCTGCCTTTGGCTTAACAGGTCAAAAATGCTCGGCTTGTTCCCGTGTTTATGTGAACGAAGCGGTCAAAGATGAATTTTTGGGCAAGCTAGTTGATTTGACAAAAGACCTCGTCGTTGGTGACCCGACCCAACAAGACACCTACATGGGTCCGATTATCAATGAAGATGCCTATAAGGCGTATCAATCATATGTTGCAGAATTGAGTGATGCCAATATTCTTGTGGGGGGTCAGACATTAGATGTCGGCAATGGCTATTATGTTGCACCGACGATTGTGACGGACTTGCCTGATGACCATCGTTTATGGAAACAAGAAATGTTCTCGCCGATTGTTGCTGTTCGCGGATATAGCGACAATGATGAAGCGATGCAGATGGCGAATGATATTGAACTCGGCTTGACGGCAGGCATGTATAGTGAAGATGAAAACGAAGTGGACTGGTTCTTGGATAACATCGAAGCAGGTGTTTTATACGTGAATCGTCAATCTGGCGCGACCACAGGGGCATGGCCCGGCTATCAATCTTTTGGCGGTTGGAAGGGCAGTACAGGCACAGGTAAAGCGGCAGGTAGCTTGTATTATGTCCAACAATATATGCGTGAACAATCCCATACGGTTGTTGGCGAATAACCTCTCTGACTGACCTCGACATAAAGCATCATCCCTCTTTATTTTTGTAGAGAGGGATTTCCTCTTGTTACCTCTGTCAACCATTAGTTTTCAGACAGCCCATATAGCCTTAGATGAATCGTTTGTATTGAAATAATTGTTATATAAATAATTTATGTGGTGTATACTTATTCTATTGTGAAATTAATAACAATCATATAAAGTGACTGAATATTTATGGCAAATCAAGTATCTCAACCTCTCATACAACAATCAAATGGAAATGCTTTTATAAACCTCTGGAATTTATTGGTTCAACCTGCTGATGAACTGACTGGTGATGATAGACGTAGAGCCATTAGTGTAGCTTCATTAACACTGACTTTTATTCCGCTTGGGCTTATCACTATCTTAATTCCTGCAGTGCTTGAGGCTCTCAATGGGAGAGAGTTTATCATCAATATTGGTGGCATTATTGGTATGACTATTGTTGTGGCTTCATACACTCTAAGCCGTACAAAACATTTTCAAATAGGAGCCTATCTTGTAATTGCCGTTCCTTTCATTGCAGTCAGCGCCGCATCTTTGTCTTCTGAGGTAGGTATTTCGGAGTCTGGATTGATATTCATGTCGCTAAGTGTGATTTTGAGTAGCTTACTCCTGACCTCTCGGTATACTGTCTTCATAGGTATATTGGCTATCGTTACAATTATCATGTTGTTTATCGTACGACCTAATGATGCTATAACCCCTGTCCCGATTATAACTTATACACTTATCGCTGCTGGTGTAATGGCAACAATTAGTCGCATCCGCGAACAGAGTTTAAAAGACCTTGAACTTGCACAAAGTCAACTTAAGATACAAATTCAAGAGGCGGAAGAAGCGCGCGATCGTGCTGAGCGTTCCGATCAAGTCAAGTCTAGCTTTCTTGCAAGTATGTCTCATGAATTGCGAACCCCTCTTAATGCGATTATCAACTTCACAAGATTTGTTTCTAAAGGAACATTGGGTCCAGTCAATGAAGACCAAGTCGAAACGCTTGAAAATGTGACTATAAGTGGTAAACACTTGCTCAACCTGATTAATGATGTACTTGATATGGCAAAAATTGACTCTGGCTCATTAACCTTGTTCGTCAGTGATGATGTGTCGCTACCTGAAATTATTACAAATGTGAGTGTAACAGGGCGTGCATTATTGAATGATAAGCCTGTTACAATAAAAACCGAGATGGAAGAAACCCTCCCACAAATTCGAGGTGATCATCAACGTATTCGTCAGATATTGCTCAATATCATCTCAAATGCCTGCAAATTCACTGATGAGGGATCAATTACGATCACAGCAAAGCAAGATAATGCTGATGTTATCATTTCGGTTACAGATACAGGGTGTGGTATTGCAGAGAGCGATCAGAAAATGGTATTTGAAGCATTCATGCAAACTCATGATGGATTACGTCAGGGTGGTGGAACTGGTCTTGGAATGCCGATTACCAAGAATTTGATCGAAGCTCACGGAGGAACACTAGAATTGGAGAGTGAGCTCGGGCGAGGTTCGACTTTCTATATTCGTTTACCAATCAAATCGACCACCATTTCACCAACATTAATGACAGAAATCTAGGAACGGAATATGAACAAAGATATATGTATACTTTACGTTGAAGATGAACCCATGAGCCGTCGGGTCATGAGCTTGATGCTAGTTAATGAGATGGAATTTTCTAATCTTGTTATCTTTGAAGATAGCACCGATTTTATGGAACGGGTGTTAGCGTTAGACCCGTTGCCAGAACTCATTATGCTCGATATTCATATGGTACCCTACACTGGCTTTGAGATGCTTAATATGTTGCGGGAACAGGGTGTATTTAACGAAACACCGATTATTGCTTTAACTGCTAGTGTCATGAATGAAGAAGTTCAAAAGCTGAAGCAAGCTGGATTTGATGGCTGTGTTTCCAAACCGATTGATATGGATGAATTCCCGAAAATACTTGAAATGGTTTACAAGGGACAAAAAGTCTGGCGTATTACCAACTAAGGAGAAAAAATGCTTTTATTAGGTAAAAAGGTCTTCATTCTTGAAGACAACTCCATGAACCGTGTTGTTTTTCGTATCGCGCTCATAACACAAGGTGCATTTGTGGAATTTGATCAGTGGGGACGTGGAACAATGGAAAAAATCAACACATATAAACCCGATTTAATCATCCTTGATTTGATGCTACCGAATGGTGATTCAGGCTATGATGTGTTTAAACAAATCCGTGAAGATTCAAAATATGATGATGTCCCGATTGTCGCGATTTCGGCATCAGAGCCAGCAATCGCACTACCTAAAACAAAAAGTATGGGATTTTCTGGTTTTATCACCAAGCCAATCGATGAAGCCTTGTTTCCTCAACAAATGTCGAAAATCCTAGATGGCGAAGAAATCTGGTATGCTGGCGAGCGTTTTGGTGGCTAAATACCTTCATATAAATATGGGAAATAAATAGGAGTAAGATGAATGCCACAAGCACTGATTATCGATGACAATCATTTCAATATAAAAGTCCTTGCTCAATACCTTCAAGAAGAAGGGTTTGATAGTATTCCTATCAGCAATCCTGAACAGCTCGAGGATATTCTAGACTCTATGAAAGATGTTCAAATTGTTTTTCTGGATCTTGAAATGCCAGAGATTGATGGATTTGAGGTCATTAAAATGTTAAGGACTAATGGTCACTTTAGCAATGTTCCTATCATTGCACACAGCGTGCACAGTAGTCAAATTAATCTGGCACACAATTCTGGATTTAATGGTTTTATCGGTAAACCTCTGAATGAAGATAAATTCCCTCAGCAACTTGCCCATATTCTTGAAGGCAAGAATGTTTGGGAAACAACTTAGACGATGATTCAAGTTGTTTAAATTATTCTAGAGTTACCTTGAAGATAGGAAGAGGGTTTGATACCCCTCCCCTACTTTTTATTGATCACTTTATGAGTGTGTAAACTCTGGTTGATGTGCTTCAAGAAACTCACTGACGGTTGTTGGTGTACTCCCAGTCAGATTTTCAAAATCAGATGAAACAATACTCATTTTCCCTTGAGCAATTGCCATATCAATTGAAGCTAGCGTTTCTGCAATAGGTTGTGGTAAACCCGCGTTCACCATTCCTGCAATGACTGCTTCGTGCAGGATGTTTGTATCGTTGATAGGCTGACCAATGACTTTTGTAGCAATTTCTGCTACCTCCGCTTGTGACACTGCTTCTGACCCTGTGATGTTGAGAGTACGTTTACCATCGAATGCTGCAGATAATGCTGCTGATGCCGCCTTGGCACAGTCTTCACGGGTAATATATGATGTTTTACCATCTCCCCTTGCACTATATAAACTACCAAGTTGATAGGCTTGATTAACAGATTGGATCAGTAAATCCATATATAGATTATTCCGAAGAATAGTGTATCCCATCGTGCTATCGCTTATGGCTTGTTCTGTACCAGCATGATCAGGGGCGAATAGAATGGGGCTATCGTCAGTGCTAATGAGAGATGTATACACAATGTGAGATACATCGGCGTCTTGTGCCGCTTGGACTGCAACTTTATGTTGGGCTAAACGTTTACCGGGTTCACCTAGTACATCAGTGCTAATCAGTAAAAGACGATCAGCATCTGCAAAGGCAGTTTTTAATGATTCAGGTTCATCAAAATTAGCGTAGCGTACAATTACTCCTTTATCAGCAAAATGGGATAGCTTCTCTGGGTTACGGGTTGTTGCTATGATTGTATGGTCGCCACTTTCAAGCAATAATTCTAATACTCGTTGACCTAGAGTGCCTGATGCACCTGTTACTAATAATGTCTTGGACATTGTTTGATCCTTTTTTGTCATCTATAATCTGATAGTTACTATAAGATACTTAGTGACTATTGAAAAGTAGGCACTTAGAAGTGGGGTACTTACCAAATGGATACTATTGAGTTACATGGCAATGTTTATGCAAGCGATTGCCCAACACGAGAAGTTCTTAATCGCATTGGTGATAAGTGGACAGCGCTAATTATAGGTGTTCTTGAAGAAGACACTATGCGCTTTTCTGATATACGACGGCGCATCGGTGGAATATCCCAGAAAATGTTGACGCAGACCTTGCGTAACTTGGAACGTGATGGTCTTGTTACACGAACTGTGTACGCTGAGGTACCGCCACGGGTTGAGTACTCATTGACCCCATTGGGGGAAACACTGACCGAAACCTTAGCGGCGGTTCGCAATTGGGCAGAAGCTAATATTGATGATGTGGTTGAGTCACAACAGAAATACGATCGAACTAAGTGACTTAGATATTGGACTTTATCAATCTATATAAAATTGACCTCTGCAATAATCCCAAGATGGTCAGATGCTGATAAGACGGGGTCTGTACCATGCGCTTCGTCACCGACGATATAAGCCGAGGTTGCGCGTAGGGTGTCGGGCGAGATGAAAATATAATCTATCATCACAGGACCTCGCTCAAACTCACCCACAACAATCGGTGCAGGATAGGTGAAATCAGGTTCTTGCCCTTCAGCTTGTTCGTAGGCGGATACGTATTTGTCTTTTGCGCTTAGAATGGTCTCGGAATCAGGTGTGGTGTTCATATCGCCAGTGAAGATAACAGGATGGGGAACATCATCCAACCACTGGAGCAAGGCTTGCATCTGCGGTAGGCGTTCTTCTTCACTATAAAAGGGTTTGTGATGCAAGTGGGTATTAGCAAAACAAAATGATTGTCCATTGAGGGTGATGATCGCTCGTTGAGCAACCCGTTCTCCCCCCGGTAAATCAAGTGATTCAAAGTCACTGGATGGATAGCGAGTGGCGATGGCGATACCTTCTGTGCCATGATGCGCTTGCTTGGCTGTTGTGTAAATCGTGTAGGGTTTGCCTGACACATGGTTCAAAATCAGGTTGGCTTGTTCAATCGGCATCCACACTTCTTGGAAACCGATAATATCAGGTTGATGTTCATTGATAAGGTCAATAACCAGAGGTTTACGGGCTTCCCAATAATCATTATTGTGGCGCAGGTTGAATGTCAGAATTTTCACAGTGTTGTATCCTCTTAAGTAATCCTGATGATATTATCTCGCATAGTTGCCCGTTTGACGAGAGATATACCCACCTAAATTTGGGAAACCTTCACACCCCGTCCCCAAATCTTTGGAGAAGGGGGCAAAAGTCCCTCGCTGAAGAGTCGGAGAGGGATTTAGGGAGAGGTTGAAACAGTCAAAACAAATGTCCCTGTTATGAAATCACGATACAATATAAAAATACGCTATGTCTAAAGTCTGGCAATAATAATGCCTCTAACGATAAAAGAGCAATTTATATGGGAACGTATTTTGATTTAGTGATTAACTGTGATTTACGGGAAGATATATCAGCAGAATTTATTGAAGCTATTCAATGTCTAATGTCAAAAGATAACGAGCTTGAGATAATACCTAAGCTCTTTGTTCCTGATTATGATGCCAATATATGGACAGGTTTTTATGATAAAACTTTCCTTACACATGACCCCGAAAATGATGTTATCTCTAATTTCCAACGACGGCATCGGATGACCATTCCAAGTGAAAATAATCGGAAAGTCTATCGGTACCATCTACAATACTGTGGGAGTATGATTCATGATGATTATTGGGCTGCTTGCCACCTCCCTTTTGTGTATTGGCTAGCAACAGTATCTCACGACAATCACCTTGGTTTCTATAAAGAGACTGGGCAAATGGGAAGAGTTGTACAGCATCTTGTCGTTGAAAATGGGAAACTGTTAGAGTATTAGTAAAGTCTGAAATAAATCGGAAATTTGTAGGGTTGATGCCGTGTCGTCAACCACTTATGGGAGCTGACGCTTACTTAGGTAATCCTGATGATAGTATCTCGTATAGTTGCCTGTTTGACGAGTGATTACTGACAATCCAAACGTGACCATTTAGTCACCTATCTATCTGATTATATGTTATCCTCAATAATAATTTATACGAGATGTAGAGCTATTAATCTGAAAATAATTTTACGGCACAAAAAAGACTGATGATAATTGCCAAAAAATATACATAACTTGCCATATATTTTATAAACTACGTCATACCCGAGACATACAGCACAATATCTCGCCAATACCGTGAC
>CAYGTY010000076.1:0-25928 GCA_964352825.1 uncultured Anaerolineaceae bacterium | reverse complement strand
ACTGTTATTTAAAAGGATAAGGGAATAAGCAACATGGATACAAATGCTAAAATTTTCATGCTAGACACAAAAGCAAAACTATCAACACTATGGATATTCCTACTACTCAATGTGCTATTTCGAGATATACATGAGTTCTTTAGAGAAGGACTTCTCGCAGAAATGGTAACAGGAACCGTCAATGGTGTTGTCGTGACCGAAGAAACGCTGTTAATTGCTGGCATCGTATTAGAGATTATGATTGTTATGGTTGTTCTGTCTCGTATATTAGAATACAGAATAAACCGTTGGGCAAATATCATTATTGGTGTCATAGCGATACCCCTCATACTCACAAGTATACCCCGCGACCTAGATGATATATTTTTCACAAGTGTCGAAATACTAACACTCTTATTCATTATTTGGTCAGCATGGCGATGGTCTGAAAGTGGATTAACCCAAGCTGTAATCTCAAATTCACAAAAATAAGTTCAAAGTAAAAGTAAACAAACCGCTAAAACGTCATTACTTTATGGCGTTTTTTATTTTTCACTATTCTCCCAATCACTTTATTTTCAAGGATATACGATATTTAAAAGAGAATTTTTTATTTTTACGTGTAAAAAATATTTGACATTGTGTAAAAAATATAATACTATATGTAAAATAAAGTTAACTACAAGTCGAAATAAAGTTACACAGAGAGTCATTATGGGATTTCAAGAAAAAAACGTCATTGTCAACATCTTTAGCACAATCGTCATCACCATTGTCTATTGGCTATACATATATCAACGATACCAAGAAACCAATCCAAGTGAGTCAGAAATTTTCCAATTTTGGGGACTGGCTTTTATCATCTTGATCGTTATATCTATTGTATTAAAAGTCATTATTGTAGTCCTGTTTACAATCCTCAACTACATCATCACTCGTGAAGAAGAAGACCCATCATTTACTGATGAACGCGATGAACTCATTGAGCTAAAAGCCACACGGAACTCACTCTATGTTTTTTCGATTGGTATTGTAATTGGCATGGGATTACTAGCTGTCGGTTTACCACCAAACGCATTATTTGTCATGGTTATTGTCTCGGGTACGTTATCTGATTTATTTGGAGAAATGTCTAAATTCTATTTCTATCGGAGGGGATTCTAAGATGGCAAAGTCAAAATTCCCAATTAGCAATAATATTCGGAAATTGCGATTTGAGCATGATGAAATGACACAAAAAGACCTCGCCAATAAAGTTGGTGTCACACGCCAAACAATTGTTGCGATTGAAAAAGCAAAATACTCCCCTTCTTTGGAGCTAGCTTTTCGTATCGCGCATGTATTTGGAAAACCCTTGGAAGATGTATTTATCTATGATGCAGAAGAAGACAAAATCTAATATCAACATTCCCAAATAAAAAAGTTCAGTGCAATAGATATTTGCACAAAAAAATATAAATCAAACATAAGCAATTGAACTAGGAGACACACAATGAAAGCAATCGTATATACAGAATATGGTTCACCTGATGTGCTTCAACTCAAAGACATCGAAAAACCTAGCCCAGCAGATAATGAAATTCTAGTCAAAATCCATGCAACTCCCATCAATTACGGAGATTTGATGGTACGCAACCTGAAAAATTTCACACACAGAGAATTTAATATGCCTGCGATTTTACTGATACCGACACGCTTTTCATTCGGTCTCAATAAACCGAAAAACACCATTTTGGGGGCAGAGTTTGCAGGTGAGGTTGAGGCAGTCGGCAAAGGTGTTACACGCTTTAAAGTTGGTGATGAGGTACTTGGTTATCGTGGAATGGACATGAAATCATATGCAGAATATATCTGTGTGGCTGAAGATAGTAACGTCATACTCAAACCTACAAATATGAGCTATCCAGAAGCCTCAGCAATACCCTATGGCGCAATCACAGCGTATTCATTACTACAAAAAGTAAACATCCAAGCAGGGCAAAAAGTCCTAATTAATGGGGCATCAGGCAGTATTGGGTCGATTGCTTTGCAAATTGCAAAACACCTCGGTGCAGAAGTAACAGCAGTCTGCGGAACAAAGCGTGTCGAGATGGTCAAGGCAATGGGAGCAGATAAAGTCATTGATTACACCCAAGAAGATTTTACAAAAGGTACAGAGAAATATGACCTCATCTTTGATGTCTTAGGCAGAAGCTCATTTTCAGATTGCAAACATGTTCTTAATCCAAACGGAATTTTGCTCTATGCCAGCTTTAAAATGAAACAAGTCTGGCAGATGTTATGGACATCAAAATTTAGTGATAAAAAGGTTATCTGCGCCATATCGACAGATAACCTAGATGATCTTATTGCTGTCAAAGAAATGGCACAAGCAGGCGCAGTCAAGACAATCATCGATCGTTGCTACCCACTTGAACAAACCGCCGATGCTCACCGCTATGCAGAGTCCAAACAATATACAGGACGAATCATTATAACGGTCGCATAACCTACCAATACTGCACAGATATTCATCGACTCAACAACCTAAAATAGCTTTAAATTTGCCTTATTGACGGCACATTAGCTACAGCTTTGTCAGTGGATATCTGATTCACAAAACATAATTCACTCTTCAGAAAGCACAACCATAAAAACATAATTCACATAAAGTCACTACAACCTAATTTTGTTATCCCCGTATAGCAAATACGCAAACCAGCTAAATAAATAGGGAGATTAGCTATATGTATGCAATTGATGTACAAGACCTTCACAAATCTTATGGCAAGGTTGAAGTCTTAAAAGGGATTAGCTTACAAGTTGAGCAAGGGAGTCTCATCGCACTTCTTGGACCGAATGGTGCAGGTAAAACAACAACTGTTCGCATCCTTGCAACACTCTTACGATTCAATGCAGGAACAGCCAAAGTCTTCGGATATGATGTGGTAAAAGATGCGGATGAAGTACGTCAACGCGTCAGTTTAACAGGTCAATTTGCTTCTGTAGATGATGAGTTAACAGGTCTCGAAAATCTAATTTTGGTAGCACGATTATTAGGTTACTCTTGGGCGGATGCAAGAACACGAGCTAATAATTTACTACAAGCCTTTGGATTAGAAGAAGCTAGTAAACGCCAAGTTAAGCAATATTCAGGTGGGATGCGTCGCCGTCTTGATATTGCAGCAAGTATCATCGTGTCACCCAATTTGCTATTCTTAGATGAACCCACAACAGGATTAGACCCACGGAGTCGCCGTTATATTTGGGATGTTATCCGAAATTTACGGTCAGCTGGCACAACTGTATTACTCACAACACAATACCTCGAAGAAGCTGATGAACTGGCTGACCGCATTGTTATTATCGACGATGGCAAAATCATTGCTGACGGTACACCTGATGAGCTCAAAACATCGGTTGGATCAGGTATCTTAAACATCCGCCTAAAAGATGCTCAACAACATGCCTTAGCTGAACAAATTATTACCCAAACACTAAACATACCACCCCAACATGAATCCGAATCATCTATGATTTCCGTACAAATAAGTAACTCTGAACTCATGATGGATGTCATAACAGCTTTATCTCAAGCAGGGATTCCTCTAGCAGAGTTTTCACTTGATCAACCCAGCTTAGATGATGTTTTCCTCGCCCTAACCGAACAACCCAACAAAGAAGATAAGGACGTTGCATAATGGCTACCGTACAAACATCTTTACCCGAAGTCACAAAAAATCAAAACTTAATCAACCTCTATACAAGCAATCGCCGTCCACCTCGCCCAAGTGCCTTATCCGCATCATTGACTCTTGGATGGCGCGCCCTACTCAAAATCAAACATGTGCCATGGCAATTAATTGATGTCACTATATTCCCTATTCTGATGACAGTGATGATGACCTTTATCTTTGGGGGAGCAATAGCTGGCTCAGTTGAAGCCTATGTACAACACTTAATACCTGGGATTCTTGTATTGACTGTTGCAATGATTAGTATGTATACAGCCGTCGGACTCAATACAGATATTTCTAAAGGTATCTTTGACCGCTTTCGTTCACTTCCATTTTGGCGACCTGCTGTACTTGTCGGTGCGTTATTAGGCGATACGCTACGATATGCAACCGCATCAACAGTGGTTATCGTTCTTGGTCTAATACTGGGTTTTCGTCCTGAAGGGGGTTTAATAGGTATTCTATCAGCCATTGCTATTGTGCTTATGTTTGCCTTCAGCCTGTCATGGATTTGGACAAGCATCGCCTTATTAATTGATGATACAGAAACAGTGACTATGGTCAGTTCATTGACGACATTCCCTTTAACCTTCATCAGTAATGTATTTGTAGAACCAACAACGATGCCAGAATTTCTTCAACCTTTGGTCAATATCAATCCAGTTAGCCTAACCGCCGCCGCAGTTCGTGGTTTGATGCATGGTACTGTAAGCTCAGTCGAACTCGTTTCAGTATTCGTCGCTTGTGGTATCCTTGTTGCTATCTTTGCCCCACTCACCATGTACCTCTACAACAACAAAGGCACTAAATAGCATTTGACATCGCTAAATCAACTGTAGATGAGTGTCAGTCCATACAAAAGGGCTGGCACTTTTTGATTTAATCAAAAACTGACTTATCAATTTTAGACTATGTACTTGACAATACTGTGCGTCGCATAGTATATTGTTACTGTGTGACGCACAGTAGTATAGGACACATAGTATATGACAGAAAAAGATGATCAAATAAACAAGCTACGATTAGAGCTACGACGTGGCATAGTCGTGCTTGCTGTCCTAAGTCAAATGGATACAGCACGTTATGGATATAGCCTGATTCAAAGACTCTCAGAAAAAGGATTAGACATCGAAGAAGGTACACTTTACCCCTTGCTTCGTCGCTTAGAAAAACAAGGTTTATTGGAAAGTGAGTGGGAAGTTGGTGAATCCCGTCCCCGTAAATATTACAAAATCAGTCCGATGGGACGTGACATTCTCAATATCCTCAGTCAAGAATGGTTCGCGACAGTTGATGTCATGCGCGAGATTTTACAAGGAGACGATAATGACGAACTTAGTTGAGCGTTATGTCCACCAAGTTGGGCAATATTTGCCACCCAAAGAACGGGCGGACATCGAAGCAGAATTACACTCACAAATCCAAGATGAACTCGATGATCGCTATGGCGGTGAAGATACTGAAGAAAACATAATTACCATCCTAAATGAATTAGGGCATCCCTATAAAATCTCAGCATCATATAACACCGATAGGTATCTCATCGGTCCGATGCTTTACCCCTTTATGTTGATGGTTCTACGACAAGGATGGTTAATCATTCCATCTATCGTCATATTTTTAAACTTGTTTGGGGTTCTCACATCACCGCAGGAAAATGACTTATTAGTCGTATTGCTAGACTTACTGTTCAATTCGGTACAAGCAACGCTAATATTCACAGCCGTCGTGATATTCGTTCTTGCAACCATAGAACGAATCAATCTGGATTCTAGTGACACAGAAATTGACTTCAACCCAGCCGATTTATCAGAAGTGAACGACCCACGTGTTATTGACCGCTTCGAGACTATCTTCGGCATTGTCTTTAGTAGTTTTGTTTTCGTTATTCTGCTCTACTTCTTGCGGGTAGGTGGTTTAACCTTACAGTTCAGCTTAGGTGAAGCCGTTGATGTGATTCCCGTTCCGATGCTATGGCTGGTTTTACTTATCATCAATCTTATCGCGATGACACTCTTACATGTCTGGGTACTCAGACGCAATCACTGGGGTTTTGGTCTATGGCTAACAGAGACCATACTAGAGGTCTTTGGTGTTATCTGCCTTTACTTTGTTCTCTATATCCCTATTTTTGAAACATTCCTCATCCCAACTTTCCCAAACATCCCATTCATCAACAACGGTGCAGAAATCATTGCAGTTATCACCGCTGTCGGCACACTCATCACACGAGGAAGTAAATCAGTAAAACTCTGGGGTTATCGAAATAACCAAATACTATCGTTCAATTCATAGCTAACTAGTCATTCAAATAGAATAATCAAATAGAAAGAATATATTGAATTATGGATTTTATAAAAATTCAGCTTGCAGCAATCTGGGTAGCTCTCATGTTAATTTATCTACTTGGCGATGTTCTAAGAATCTTCAGTGGTAACTTTGAAGCAGGGAAGATTGAAGGTCAAGTCGTATCACAGATGATGTGGGTGGGTATCGCTGCATTAATGGTCGTCCCGATTCTGATGATTTTAGTCACAATCATGGCAGATTATTCAATTAATCGCTGGGCAAATATCATCGTTGCAGCATTCTTTTTTCTCATGAATATCGTCAGCATACACACCTACCCAGGATATTTTGACCGATTCCTACTCGCTATTAGCCTTGGCTTCAATGTGCTTACCATTTGGTACGCATGGCGCTGGGTCATATAAAACGTAACTCACTTTAAGAAACGATTGAATATCAATCTATAGGAGAAAACATGAAAGCAATCTTATATACAGAATATGGAACACCTGAAGTTGTACAAATCAAGGATATAGAAAAACCGACACCAAAAGACAATGAGGTCTTAATCAGAGTTCATGCCGCCGCAGTCAACTATGCCGATGGCGCACTATTAACAGGTAATCCCTATTTAGTTAGAGCCGATTCAGGGTTCACTAAGCCAAAGAATTCTAAACTTGGTTCAGATGTTTCTGGTATGATTGAAGCCGTCGGTAAGGATATTACACAGTTTAAAGTTGGGGATGCAGTCTATGGCGACCTGTCTGGATGTGGGCGTGGTAGCTTTGCTGAATATGCAGTCGCAACTGAAGATGCGATAGCCCTCAAACCCAGTAATCTCACATTTGAGGAGGCGGCAGCAGTACCAATGGCAGGAGTTACCGCATTAATGGGACTGCGTGAGAACGGTCAAATAAAAGCAGGGCAACGTGTCTTGATTAATGGCGCATCAGGTGGAGTCGGAACATACGCTGTACAGATAGCCAAGTCATTTGATACAGAGGTCACAGCTGTTTGTAGCACCAGCAAAGTAGAGATGGTGCGTTCACTAGGAGCAGACCACGTCATTGATTACAAAAAAGAAGACTTCACCAAAGGCGCAGAAAAATATGACTTAATACTTGCCGCCAATGGTTATCATTTCATCCTCGACTATAAACGTGCTTTAACATCCAACGGAACTTATGTCTGTGCAGGTGGCAAAATGAAGCAGATATTTCAGGGGCTGATACTTGGCGCAATACTATCTAAGTTTGGAAGCCAGAAATTGACTTCATACTTAGCTATACCGAGCAAAGAACGCTTGGATTATATGACACACCTCATTGAAGCGGGTCATGTGAAACCCGTCATTGACCGCTGTTACCCATTAGCTGAAGTAGCTGAAGGCCTAAACTATACCATTAAAGGTCATGCTGTAGGTAAGGTTGTTATCACAATAGCAAACACCTAAATTTGAATTGCAGATAGATGTATACCAAAATAGTAAAAATCAACACAAGTTAGAAAGGTGTATATGACTAAGGAAAAATTACTAACTGTAAAATGGAACAACCTATTATCATTGGGATTAGGTCTCCCTGCTTTGATATACGTTGTTGTTGCCTTATCTACATCGATATGGATGGGACAAGATGGATTAATCGGACTCGCCATTATCGGAGCGCTATACTGACCCATTGTTGAAGGTCACACTGCCATGCGGTTCGCGTGGATTCGAGAAAAGTCTTCTAACAGTGTTTCTATTAAACAAGGGTATTTTCATCCGCTGGCAATCATTCGGATGGTTTATAATATCGTATTCTGGATATTCTTATTGCCCTTCTTTGCCGTTATTAATTACGATACAGGCTTTGTGGTATTTACGGTTATCATATTCATTAGGTTGATTGCGAACCTATATACCAATAATATCATGGAGCAAAAAGCCGAGATTTATGAGAAATCCCCTCTACGTATTCCCTCATAAGACAAACAAATAGATTCTAAAATAGAGGCAAAAGTATGAGTTCATATTTTGCCTCATGTTCACATTTATCAAATTACCGCTTGGGTGTAAAAAATATCTCAACTATTCGCTATACTGACCTCATATATATTTGAGGAGTCAATCCAACGCTATCCTAATTTTGGAGCAGATGTTTACTAGGTCATACATGGCAACTTAGACGATATTTTCTATGGAGAGGTATAACAATGGCAAAACTCGCACAAATTGCCACCGCACGTCAAGCTCAGTTAAAAGATGGTCGCAAATTAGGGTTTGTCGAAGTTGGTGACCCTACAGGTAAACCCGTGATCTTATTCCATGATATATGGGGAAACCGTAATCTACGACATCCAGATGATAGTATTCTTAAAAAACTTGGTATTCGCCTCATTGGGGTTGACCGTCCGGGTTATGGCATGTCCACACCCAAACCCAATCGTAGCTTGATGGATACCGTTGATGATACGATGCTACTAGCGAAAGCACTTAAACTGAATCAATTTGCGGTGATGGGATATTCAGGAGGCGCACCCTATGCACTCGCTTGTGCTTATCGTTTTCCCCAGATTGTCACACGGTGTGCTGTTATAGGTAGTCTACCTCCAATGGACGATCCACAAGGTTTTAAAGCAATTAATAGCAATTATGCACGTCTCTTTCAGCTTGCACAGGGGATGGAAACCTTCTTCCGCCCGATGATGAAAGGGTTTTTCTGGATTGATTCTCGGCGTGACCCCTATCGCTATATTGCGGAGTTGATTATATCGATGCCCGATGTTGACCAACAGGTCATGACAAATCCTGAGCTTTTTAAATTACGAGCAGATATGTGGGATGATATTCGCAGTAATGGTAGCGATACATTTGCAAATGAGATGATAACCTTAGTTAAATCATGGGGTTTCCAATTGCAATCTGTTCAGACTGCTGTTGATATTTGGTGGGGAGAGCAAGATACTTTTTGTGCGCCACTTATTGGACAGCGTATGGCAGAATTTTTGCCCAATGCAACTTTACATTTAGAGCCACAAACAGGGCATCTTATCTTGTTTTCACATTGGCAAGCTATATTAGAAAATCTCATCAATCCGTAATATTAATTCATAAAGTAATATTTTCATGATAATATGAATCATTATATGTCGGAGTAAGATTATATGCCCTTTCATCAAGAATGGTTAATTACGGATCAAGTCGTTAGAGTTGTATTTACGGGTCAGTTAACGATAGAAGATATTGCAAAATCTTTTATGGTTTCTGGAAAATTTATTGCAGAGAGTGAAGCGAAACGTGTCCACTTTATACATGATTGGACGCAACTCGATGGTTTTCCAACCAATCTTAATCAAATCCGTAGTTCAACCGAGATGGACGAAAACCCTTATGCAGACCGATTAGGATGGGTCGTTATTTTTGGCGCACAAGGCAAGATATTACGTTTTCTTGGTGATATAGTATTCCAATTATACCAAATTCGCACACATATGACATCAAATCTTGATGAAGCAATCGCATTTTTAGAGAAACAAGACCCAACACTCGTTAAATCTCCAAAATTAACAGAAGTTGAATGGTATCTTGAAGGGCATATCATCAAATGTTTTGATGTCGTACCTGAAGAAGATATGATTCAACGTAATCGAAATGTTCTAAAGTTAATCGAAGCAGAAGGAAAACCGCCTCACGTTCATATGCTTATTGATTTTTCCTCATCAAATTCCAAAGACTATGCCTTAGATGTTCGACAACTCGTTCGTCGTTCGACCTATAGTATTGATTTTGCAAATACGCGTGATGAGCTTCTTCGTCATCCCTTATTTGGTTGGGTTGTCGTCTACGGAGTGCATAGTAATAATATTAACGTTAGCGGTAAAATTATTTCAATGAAATACAATTATAAACGTAAAGAAGTCACCACAATTCAAGAAGCGATTGATTTCCTAAAGCGTGTTGACTCCAATATAGCCAAGTTATTAAGTTGATCTAAAATCAATTAGAATTACCATTAATAACCTGTTCGACCGTCTCCAGTGCAAGACTATGCAACTCTTTAACGGCTTTCTGTAAATCATGTTCACCGATGATAAATGAGATACTACACTCAGATGACCCCTGTGCAATTGCCAAAACATTAATACGGTGTTCACCGAGTAAGGAAAATACTCGTCCAGCAACCCCCGGTGTCCCACGCATACCAGCCCCAACAACTGTAATAATCACAATATCACTGAGAATATCAACACTATCAATGTCTTGTTGATAAATTTCACGTTCCAATTCGCTTTCAACCGCATTTTTAACATGTTCTGCGACGGGGTCAACCACTGTGAAACAGAAACTTTGCTCCGATGAGGATTGTGAAATCATCAAAATATTTGCACCTGCACTCGCCGATGCAGAGAATGTGCGACCAGCAATCCCTGGAACACCTAGCATTCCTTTACCACTCACCGTCAGCATACTAACATTCTTGATGCTGGTAATTGCTTTAATAACTGTCTCAGTCGGTTGCATCTCTGCGCCAATCAATGTACCTTCGTGCGAGGGGTTGAAGGTATTACGGACGCGCATCGGAATATCACGACTAATAATCGGTTGTACTGTTTTTGGATGTAAGACTTTTGCACCGTAAAATGCAAGTTCACCAATTTCTTGATATGACACATAGGGTAAAACTTTAGCGCGTTTATCAATACGAGGGTCAGTTGTCATTACACCATCTACATCTGTCCAGATAATCAACTCTTCACTTTCAACATAAGCCGCCATAATCGCCGCACTAAAGTCACTCCCCCCACGCCCCAATGTTGTAATTGAACCATCAGGCGTAGAGCCAATAAAACCTGTGATAATCGGAGTGATTCCATTTACAATATCAGGTAACAAGCGGTTAACAATACGAGATTCAGTCATTTCCCAAATCGGTTCAGCATCTTGATAACCACTGTCCGTCACAATAAACCGACTCGAATCATATTGTTCAGCCTGAACATTTTGGTGGCGCATTACAGCCGCTACCACACGACTACTCAAACGTTCCCCAAAAGACACAATAGAATCTAAAATACGTGGTGTTGCCTCGCGTAAAATTTTGATGGCTTCACATAACTCAAGATGAGCAACGAGGAGTTCATCGATTTCACTCAAAATTGCATCCCGTGCATCCCCTGGAGTAATCAATCGGTTGATGACTTCTTCATGTTTTTCGCGGATGTCTTCATTAATGCTCATGAATGTCCATTTGTCGCCATCTACAGCGGCGCGTGCAGACCGAAGTAACATATCAGTCACCCCAGACATAGCCGATACAACAACGATGACTTCATCATCTTTTGCCAGATAATCTTGAACAATTTTCACCACCTGCTGAATCGCTTCGGGTGATCCTACCGATGTTCCGCCGAATTTCATGGTTAGTCTTGTCATCTAAGTCCCTCGTAGTTCACTTAGCCGATACAATAAAAAAGGCGTATGGAGGTTTTCCATACGCCTGTCTGTCACAATTTTGTGTTTGCTTACAGCCAGCAGAAACCCTCACCCCACGCTTGGTTAGGCATAGTCATAGTCATCATCATGGTGGTGGTAGTGCCGAAAGTTGTGTAAGCCATCATTTTTTCACAGTTAATTAATTCCGCACATAATCTAACGCATTTCCAAGGACCTGTCAAGGAATTTGTCGAATCAATTTTAATCTTTACGATGTTGTCAACAAATAACGCATATCATCTTGAGCCGTATTCAATCCACGTGAAATCAATCGCCACAATATCAGCATCACAAGCTCGCGCACTATCGAGATATATGCCAACACAACAGTACAGGCTATCAACATTGCAATCACAGGTGATATATCAATAGTCGTCAAACGTGGATACAGAAGGGATAATATTAAGACAGCTGAGGTTAGATAAATCGTCAACTGAACAGTCAGAAAACCAACCAGTGCACCAATACGAGAATCCACTGTGGTTCGTGCAGAGATAGCAAATAGCATCCCAATCAGAATACTAATAATCGATAATTGGGATAGCTCTAAATACATCAAGGCAATAACCGTAAATACAGCAATTCCCATCGTAGCAAATTCAATTTTCAAGCGTTCTGTCGGCAGTACCAAGCTGGCAATCAACATAAAGACACCCATTGTCAGCAAAATTGTAATGATGCGTTTGAGATAATGGTAAAGCCTATCTAAGTCACCATTATGATGCACACTCCCAGCACAAACACCCCAAAATGCTTGCCACGCGCCCCCCGGAGTCAAACGGATTAAATCATAACTCCCCTGTTGTCGCCGAGTAAAAATCATAGATGAGGTGCGTAAAGCAAATATCACCCCGTAGCATGTGCTAGATAGTATCGGGTAGGCAATTGGAATCAGTAATATGGCGATAACAAATATTGGCGGTTTAACAAACAACATCACCAGCATTAAACCCATGAATAAGTTCCAAGCTCGGTCTAACCATGATGGTCGGTCAATCCCTCGAACTTGTACAAACAAAGGGTTCGTTATGGGTGGTGCTTGTAATGCTCTCCAAAATAACCATGTATACATACGATTATACCTATGGTCGTTTCCGTCCCCACCTCAAGAAGATAGGGAAATATCTGATTTTGATAAAATTTTCCAATCTTAGACTCAAGAGCCTAAGGAAGTTTATTACCAGCCGCCCTATAAATCTCGTACCATTCTTCGCGGGTCAAGTTAATATCAGAGGCTTTTGCAATGTTTCTTAATCGCTCTGCATTTGTTGTGCCGACAATCGGTTGCATACCTGCTGGATGGCGTAGAATCCAAGCAATTGCAATAGCTGAGTTCGTCACATTCTTACTTCTCGCCAACGCATCAATTATTTGATTGAGTTCAGGGAATTTATCATTATCTAAAAACACCCCTTCAAAGAACCCATATTGGAAAGGTGACCAAGGTTGAATGGTGATGTCATTCAAACGACAATAATCCAAAATACTGCCGTCACGATTAACAGCAGGATCATTTTCCATATTCACATTCAACCCTGCATCAACCATCGTTGTATTCGTAATACTAAATTGCAGTTGGTTAAACACAAGCGGTTGTTGTACATATCTTTTCAATAACTCAATCTGCAACGGGTTTTGGTTGCTTACACCGAAGTATTTAACTTTGCCACTTTCTTGGAGAATGGTAAATGCTTCAGCAACTTCTTCTGGTTCAACGAGTGTATCAGGGCGATGTAAAAGGAGGACATCTAAATAATCTGTTTGTAGTCGTTTTAAGCTACCATCGACTGCTGCCAGAATGTGGTCTTTGGAAAAATCAAAGAACCCCTTACGAATTCCACACTTGGTTTGTAGGATCATCTTTTGCCGTAAGCTAGAAGACATCCCAATCGACTCTGCAAACCGCGATTCAGATTTACCACCACCATAAATATCGGCATGATCAAAGAAGTTAATACCAACATCAAGTGATGTATGAATCAACTTAGAAATCTCTTCATCCGACATTCCTGAAATACGCATACATCCCAGCGAAATCGCAGATACACGAAGATCAGTTTTAGCAATATCAATTGTTTTCATATAGAAACTCTTTCTAATATAAATAATTTATAGTGAAAATTTAAAGCATAAACTTAAGGTCTATCTCCCCATGCAATCACATCAGGGGACCCATAATTTGGATAAACACCATCGCTAAATTCTGTAAGATTGCCTGTTTCAATATTCATCGCCAATAACAAATATCCTTTATCGTCTCCCGGAATATTGCCAGCAAATGCAATGTGGCTACTATCAGGCGACCATGCTAACTGCGGTGGATTGGGGGTATGTTCTTCTGTCCCATAACCACAATAAGAGCGAATTTGTCTCGTTTCAATATCCAATATGTGAATACGTGCTTGCCCAGCATTCGTTTCACGATTCGCACCAAATAATTCCATGACCCAAAATGCCAGTTTTTTACTGTCAGGCGACCAACTTAATCCAGATATATCATGTCCATTAATCCGCACCGCACCATAATTCGCCGATAAATAGGTTAGCTGTTCAATTTCTAAAGTCTCAGGTGAAACAACATAAATCTCCGACCCTTGTGCACCAACCGATGCGTCAAATAAACCATCGCCTGTATAAACTAGCCACTTCCCATCGGGTGACCATGAGGCATCATTCTGAAAATTTTGATTAAGGGTTAAAGGCAAAAATTGTTCCATATTCTGCAAGTTCACAAGCTGATATTGGAATTCATCATCCACTTGTAAATAGCGTAATGCCCAATATCCAGCAGGTTGCACCATCAAAACAGAGTCAGCATCCAGTGATTCTGTTATCGTCGGGTCATCTATCATTTGAATATAAGCATCTTTAATGGTTGTCCACACCAGTAATTTATCCCACGACCACCAAGCAATATCAATTGCCCGCCGTGCTAGTGTTCGTCGCCCAGTTCCATTTAAGCGCATCATCGACATCGTGTTTTCTGCACTATTATAATAGGTCAGCCATGTACCATCAGGTGATAAACGGCAATTACTTGTACAGGGTACAGTATCAGGCAATGGATAACGGGTCGCCCGTTCAATATCATAAACCCATAAAGACGCATTATCAAAACTGGTCACAACAATTCCAGAGGGTTCAAAACTGGCTGTTGCCAACTGAATTGGCACGGTCGGACAAACTTCCTCAACAATCGTCTGTGACATCACTGATGGCACTAAGGACAACAATAGGATAACAATAAAAAATCGTTTCATTCCGCCTCTAATATTTTTATCAAATCAAATATATGAATCGCACTGACATCTTCATCTTCCCCACCATCAGCAACATATAATCGCCCATCGTGATACAAGCAATCCATAGGACGTAACAATACCACATCATCAATATCGTTTAAACAATCAAGCAAGTTAGGATTATCCGCGTCACTGGGTATAAATTCATGCAAAATGTAAACCTCCAAAGAGTCATAGTCATATGATAATCCGCTATCTTTAACTATTTCTTGTAGACGATAGGCAATCCTTAATCGACGACAGACAATCAAAAGGTTTTCTTTGACTTGTGTATGAGATAACACTACACTTTCCGCGATGCCGATAATCTGTAAGGGGTCAACCTCCCAATCCATAAATTCAACGAGTCCTATTTTTTCCTCGATGCTCAAGGATAAGACAAGTTCATCAATCCGTTCTTCAGCTTGGATACCGCGCAACCGCGCCCCAGAGAATACCAACTGTTTACAACAAGAACGCCTGATAGGCTCAATCAGGTTCTTGGGTAAATCAAGTAATTGTACATCAGGATTATCCCCAGTAGCTTCATCAACTGTCGTAATAATACCGTCTATAGGCGAAATTTCATGTTGTGCCAACCAATCATCATCCCCATAAAGTTCTTCAGCGAATACCTGCCCCACCTCCCCCACACCTAACAATTTACAATCACCTGTATATAAGAGGGAATGTGTTACAAAATGTTCAAGAATTGTTAACATACGATTTTCCTGTCGTAATCATGTGAAAGGTTCACTACAATGGTTCTATTATATTAAAAGGTTTGTGTTTCTATCGGAACGCTGTGTTATAATATTGAAGAGTTAGTATGCAATCATAGCCTAATTTTCATGAGGCAAATCATATGAGTAAGCGAGCAGTAAATCTTAAGGTTAAAATTGATGATCTTGCTGAAGGTTCAGCCTCAGTATATGAACAACAAGAACCTTTCAATCCATTCAAAACATCTGCAATGCCACGCTTGACGGTTGCACCTGATGCGCCGACAAGTGATACAGGCACAAATGCGATTGTTGATAGTACAGCTGAAGGTACAAGTACCGATGATACACAGGATGCGTCAGCCACGAGTGGCGAGAATGTTTCTGTCAAAACAAAAGCTGTACCCAAGCCAGATATTGACAAAAAAGCAAGTATTGCACACGATAAGCCTATCCTCATTGTCGAAGACACCGTTGAATTAGCTGAAGTTATCCAAGCAACACTAGAAAATATGGGGCTAAAATCAATTATAGCAGCACATGGTGACATTGGTCTTGATAAATATAAAGCCAATCATCCAGAAATCATCCTGCTTGATATTGGACTGCCTGATATGACAGGTTGGAACTTCCTTGATGCGATTAAAGATATGAAAAACAAGAAACAAATCGCACAACTCCCGACAATTATTGTTATCACAGCTTATGATGATGCGGCAAATCGTCTCGTTGGTAAATTACAAGGGATTCATAGTTACCTCATCAAGCCATTTACCCCTGACCATGTAGAACATCTTGTTGCAATGGCGATTCGTGGCGAAAAACCTGATACACCTGAAATTCACGGTTTATCATCTCCGCTTGGCTAAGATTATATTTCACCAATGACACTCAATCGCAATTGGAAATGGGTAGTAGGGTTTATCGTGCTACTCATTTATCTCAGTATAATGTTCGTAATATTTTGGGGCAATGCCAGTACAACCAACACTCAACTTGCAGTCTACCCCACAGCGCAACCCACACCTGAAAGTCAACAATTGATTATTCACTCACGTAATCAAAAACGTTGGTTACAGTCTCTCTATCATATTGAAAATCAAGCCTTACAAAGTGGCTGGACACCCGACTTATATCGTCAAGCAGGCGATGCATGGTGGAATCTAGGTGATATTACCCGAGCGATTCCGTATTGGACAGGGGCTTTAGAATCGATTGAAGATGTAGACTTACTTCGCACCGTTGCAAACTCCTACATTAATTTAGGTCAATGGACACAAGCACGTCAATCGATCAGTCAATTACTTGACCTAAAACCTGATGATGAATGGGGCAACTATCAGATGGGCATGATTCTCGCTCCATTTAATCCCATCAAAGCAAAGCTCTTTTTTGATGCGGTTTCATTTGATAGTCCTTTTGCGCCTCAGATTGTAGCTATTAAAAACGAAATCAACCAACATATTGATGACCCACTTATCAGCTTTTATGTTGGTCTCACTTTAATCAACCTCAATCAATGGCATTATGCAGAGCTTGCGTTCCAGCATGCGTCAGATGTCTCTTATCCAAACCCACAAGCCCTTGCTTATCTCGGATGGGTGAAAAGTCGTCAAGGCAAAGATGGCACATCATGGGTTGAGCAAGCTACACAACTTGCACCACAAGACCCTGAAATATGGTATTTACGTAGTTTACATTTTCGCGCTCAAGCCGATTATATCGAAAGTTTAGATGCTGTCGCCCAAGCAGTCAGGCTCGCCCCAAACAATGCAGGGCTTTATGCTGAGCTTGGAACAGCTTTCCGTCTCATCGGTGATTTAGAGCAAGCTGAATATTGGCTAGATTATGCGGTATCAGCATCTACCAACACACCTGAATATCAGCAAACTCTAGAAAACTTCTATATCGAAACCGCATATCTATCCCCTTCAAATATAAGCGATTCGCTTGCAGATATAGCACAGAATAGCGATAACCCTGATTTAATTTCCGCATATGGCTGGGTTTTACATAGCGCAGGCAATTCAAGTGAAGGACTTAAACAAATTGAACGCGCTTTAGAAATAGATCCAAGTAACGCGCGCGCCCTGCTCGATAAAGCACGTATTCTACTAGAAACTGACCGCCAAGCAGAAGCCATCCCAATCTTAGAGCAAGTGGCACAAACCTATACCAGCTTTGGTACTCAAGCCCAGAATATTCTGGCATCGCTCGGTTCATAAAATAAGTGGTATGATGTTCATCATCAAAGTCACGTTTACGCTATCTACCCTCTATGCTAAAATTCACACCTAGTGCAAATTGATTGTGGACTAAAGATGTGACAGAAATAAACAACCCAACACCCAAACCCAGCTTTGTTCGTCGCTGGCTAATACGCTTAAGCATATTTATCGTCTTAATCGCAATTTTGATTGGTATAAACTTACTATATGCCTCGATTGCTGATACTGAAAACATCTTAGAGGGCGAAGCAGATACCTTGCTTTATGTCTCCGCATTTGACGGATTCCTCGATGAGTGGCAATTCTATGAGGGGCAGCAAAGCGCACAAATCATTAATGATACAATACAACTTAACGTAACGGTACCCAGCCAAGCCACATGGTCAGTCGCTCAGCCCACATTTACAGATTTCGATGTAACAGTCAGAACTCAAGCTGTCGAAGGTCCTATTGATAATGCCTATGGGATTATGTTCCGTCTACAGTCAGGACGTGACGATAACTGTGACTTATCCTTTATCATCTTATGCGATATTGGCGGTATTTCACCCTTTATAGATTTAGGCATCCACGCCTTAGTCACAAGTTCGAGTGGTGCAAATTCCATCAATTACTATAGTTTTCTCATTAGTAGTGATGGCTATTATTCGGTTACAAAAGTTAGAGATGGTGTCGAAGAACGGCTGAGTGCATGGATTCAAACCCCTGCTATTAATCAAGACCTAAATGTAGTGAATACCATTCGGGTGGTTGGGCGAGGTTCACAGTTCCAGTTTTTCATCAATGGTGAACAGATGCTCCTCTGTATACCCAATGACTCAAATGCAACAAGTACCTATGCTGGTGGCGAATGTATTGAAGGCACAATGCAAGGTGTCCTAAAAGATAACACAATCGCGACAGGGCAACTCGGTGTTGTTGCGCAGGCGACTCAAACAGGGGGCGGTGGCATTGCTGTTCAATTCGACAATTTCACAGTTTTCAGCCCTTCTAATAAAATTGAATCTGGAGAATCCAACGCATGAAAGTTTATATTAAGATGGTTGGATGTCGCTTAAACCAAAGTGAAATTGACACAATGGCGCGCCAGTTTGAACAACTCGGTCACGAAATTGTTGATACACCCGATAATGCAGATCACTTTGTTTTGAATACCTGCGCTGTTACCAATGAAGCTACCAAAACAAGCCGAAAGCTAATTCGTGAGTTTAATCGCGCTAATCCTGAGGGAGAAACAACCGTTACTGGCTGTTATGCTCAATTATCACCACAAGATATTCAAGTCTTACCGGGGGTCAAGCGCGTCGTTAATAATCAGGATAAAGAACATATCGTCTCTCAATTAACAGGCGAAACAGTTGAAATCTATGATACTGAACCATTTGAACGCGATACAATTCTCGGAACAATTGGACGAACCCGTGCATTTGTAAAAGTACAAGATGGTTGTGATAATTCTTGTACCTTCTGTGTCACTACGGTAGCGCGTGGTGATGGTCAAAGTCGCTCGATTGAAGATATTATCAAAGAAGTCAATTATCTATATCAGAGTGGTTATCAAGAAGCTGTCTTAACAGGTGTTCACCTCGGCAGTTTTGGTTATGACTTTGATGATGAAGATGGTCTATTACACCTTGTCCAAGCACTATTAGCTGATACCGACATACCGCGTATTCGGCTATCGTCCTTAGAGCCGTGGGACTTATCCAGTGGCTTCTTTGACTTATGGCAAAATCCGCGCATCTGTCGCCATTTACACTTACCCTTACAAAGTGGCTGTGATACAACTCTCAAACGGATGCGACGCAATACATCCCAAGCAGAATTTCGGGCTTTGATGCACCATGCTCGCGAAAAAATTGATGGTGTTCGTATCACATCGGATATCATTGTCGGCTTTCCGGGGGAAACAGAAGAAGAATTCGACATCAGCGAAGCCTTTATCCGCGAAATGAATTTTGCAGGTTTACATGTCTTTCGCTACAGCATCCGCTCTGGGACACCTGCCAGTCGGATGAGAAACCAAGTATCCACAAAAGTTAAGAAATTACGTAGTGCGCGACTAATTGAATTATCTGATTCAATGGAAGTCAGTTTTGCTCATCAATTGAACGGCACAACTCAGTCCGTATTATGGGAGCAGATTGTTGGTTCAACACCAGAAGGTTTCATCAATGCAGGCTATACGGACAATTATATGCGTGTCAAAGCTGTTCATCCACGCGATTTAACCAACCACATTACATCAACCCAAATTGGTGATTATGTTAATGGCGCGATACAAGGTGTTCCTGTGATAGAATAGGAACGGTTTCATGAAAATACGAAAAGGATAGAAAAGACGAATCATGGAAAATCTGAAACAAGAATTGCAAAGCTCATTGAAAGAAGCGATGAAAAGTAAAGATAAAGAGCGTCGTGATGTGCTTCGTTTATTACAAAGTGCCATCAAACAAGTCGAGATTGACGAACAAACCGAACTTGATAATGACGCGGTTGAAGAAATCTTACAAAAAGAAGCTAAAAAACGTCGTGAAACAATCAGCGAGCTAGAAAATGCAGGTCGTACAGATTCTATTGAGGCTGAACAATTTGAACTCACCGTCATAGAAGATTTCTTGCCTAAACAATTGACGCAAGACGAGTTACGTCCAATCGTAAAAGCTGCCATTGAAGAATCTGGCGCAACATCAATGCGTGAGATGGGTCAAATCATGAAGATTGTCATGCCACAAGTTCAAGGGCGTACAGATGGTAAACAAGTCAACATCATTGTCAAAGAGTTGCTAGGCTAATTTTATGCTGAACCGATTATCAGGACTGATTGAAGACCGCTTTGATATTGAAACCAAACAAACCTATAGGATTCTGCGTCGCTCGCTTGTTATATTTGCAGCTTTATGTTTTGCAGTCATAAGCACAATTATTGTAGGCTTTGATGATATTTTTGTTGGTTTAAACAGTGTTTCAAGTTTATCAATCGGTTCTGTACCATCGGAAAATGTCATTGCTCGCGAGGACAGTACATTTACCAGTGAGATTTTAACAAACCAAGAACGCGAAAATGCTCGGGCGCAAGTTCCGTCATTCTTCGACCCGCCTGACCCCAATGTTGCACGCCAACAAACACAGCTAACACAACAAATCATAGAATTCATTGATAATGTACGTAATGATTCATATGCAACCTTAGACCAGCAAATTACAGACATTAATCAGATTACAGCTTTAACATTAAGCGAAGATACCATTCGTAATTTATTAGAATTAACTGACGACCGCTGGTCAACTGTACGAAGTGAGCTTATTACAGTGCTAGAACGGGTCATGCGTCAATCTATACGGGAATCTGAGTTACAAAACTTCCGCGACCAACTCCCAACCCAAGTCAGTGTAAGGCTCAGCCAACCCGAAAGCCAAATTGTCACAGACATCACCAACGATGTTATCCGCTCAAATACATTTGAAAATCCTGAAAAGACACTCACTGCCCAGACAGAAGCCGCTAATGCCATCGAACCGCAACAACGCCGATTTATTGTCGGTCAAACTGTTGCGCCCGCCAACCAACCGATTGATAATTTATCCTATGAGGCATTACAGCAATTAGGTTTATTAATACAAGATGGCAATCGCAATTTACGGATTTTACGTGCATTTGTAGCCAGTACACTCGTGATGGTATTAGCAGGTTTATATATTAGCCGTTTCGAGCCACAATTATTTTCATCAGACACCACAACCATGACATTAATTGCTGTCCTTTTCTTGATTGGATTGATGGTTGCACGAGCATTTGGCATTGAGTCTAATATTTATCTATTTCCAGCAGCGACTTTAGGTATTCTATATGTCGCCATCACCAGTCCAAATCTTGCGATTGTTGCAATTATGGGCTTTGCCTTTTTGGGTGGCTTGATGAGCAGAAACTCGCTTGAAATTGCGACCTTCATTGCGGCAGGTAACTTAAGTGCGATTTTAACATTACGTGACGCAGGGAGACTGAATAATTTCTTTATCTCAGGTGGTGTTGTTGGTATTATCAATATGGCGGTTGTGACTATTTTCACGCTATTGGTAGGTAGCAACAACATAGAATTTTCTAATCTGCTAGCATCACTTATCGGCGGTGTGATCATTGTGCCGACAACATCTTTCGCTGGGATGTATGCCTTAACTGTATTGCTAAACTTACCGACTCCCTTCAAGCTAATTGACCTTGCTCAACCCAGTAAACCGCTATTACAACGACTCTTACGGGAAGCACCGGGAACGTATCAACATTCATTACAAGTGGCTAACCTAGCAGAACAAGCCGCCGAAGCCATTGGTGCGGATGCACAGATGACTCATGTCGGTGCGCTATATCACGACATCGGCAAAATGTCGAATCCCGTGTTTTATACGGAAAACCAGCAACATGTGGATAATCCACACGACACCCTCAATGACCCCTATCGCAGTGCTGATATTATTATTAATCATGCGGTTGAAGGCGATGCGATTGGTAGAAAATATAATTTACCGAATCGCATTCGGGAATTTATCCGTGAGCATCACGGCACAACCCAAGTCTTTGTCTTCTATCAACGGGCGATTGAACGTGCAGGTAGCAAAGATGCTGTTGATATCGGAGATTTCACCTACCCAGGTCCGATACCACAAAGTAAAGAAACCGCGATTCTGATGATGGCAGATAGTTGTGAATCTGCAATTCGTGCTATCAAACCACAAAGCAATAAAGAGATTACCGAGGTTGTTCGGAAAATCATTGACGGAAAACGTATTGGTGGTCAACTTGACGCATCAGGGCTTACATTTAATGAGCTACGGAAAATTGAAGAAACATTCATCGACATCTTCAAAGGATTATTCCATCCACGTATTGATTATGAAAAAGCCGTTCAACCGCGTCAGCCTAAAGCTCGGCGAGAAACAACTCCATCAAAAACAACTACATCAGAACAACAAGAAACCAAACCAACGCGAAAAGCGCCATCTACAAGCGATAATCAAAAAGCAATCGAACAGGCAAAAACAGCAACATCCACAACAGAAAATCTACGTCCACCACAGTCTGATAAAACATCTACAACAACGTTACCTGTAACAGCAGATGCAGCGACGATTCAATCAATTATAGATGATGACGACCCACTATCCGAAGTTCCACCATTACCGAAACGTAACGGTACAAGATCAACACAAGAGATAGAAAGTGTAGAGTCAGAGAGCAATTTGGATAAAGAATCATGACCTACACGATTGATATACAGACCAATCAATATCATATAGACACCCAGCGGCTCGAACAAGCTGTACAAACCGTACTCGACCAGCATGAGGTTTCGCGAGATAGTAGTTTAACGATTGTATTTACAGATAATGACGCTGTTCGACAACTCAATCATCAACATCGCCAGCTAGATGCACCAACCGATGTTTTATCATTCCCAGCAGACCCATTGCCTGATTATGTTACCGATGAACCGCCCTACTTAGGTGACCTTATCATTGCCTATCCGTACACATCAGCGAGTATAAAAAAACAAGGCGTAGATTTTGACCAAACGATATGTTTATTGGTTGTTCACGGCACATTACACCTGCTCGGTTACGACCATACAGCAGAAGCCGAAAAAAACGAGATGTGGTCGGCACAAGCAGATGCCCTTCAAGCCATTCAGATAGACCCACAAATTGTCGAAGCGTATGGAAAAACAAGTGATGAGTAAAGGGATTCTCGACAACCTAACGAGTACTATGAAAATTAATCCTGATGACTACAGTATGATTACGAGTCCCAATCGTATCAAAAGTTTAGGCTATGCGGTTTCAGGTTGGCTTTATATGCTCCGCCATCAAAAGAATACAAGAATACAAGCTGTTGCCAGCATCATCATTTTTATTCTTGCAGGATGGTTAGGCATCGGTTTTATAGAATGGGCGATATTGATTCTAACGATTACGATGGTATGGATGGCTGAGTTTATCAATGCAGCTGTAGAAGCAACGGTAAATCTATCGACCACAGAATATCACCCGATGGCAAAAGTCGCCAAAGATGTTGCATCAGCAGCAGTGCTTTTGGGGGCGGTTGCGTCAGTGTTAATTGGCTTGCTTATCTTAGGACCACCCTTGCTAATCAAACTTAATCTCATATCCTAACTTCCTAATCACCAACGGTTTACCAACGCTGACCTGCAATCTACCCCATAACATCGTATAATAAACTTTATTCAGCTAGTTCTTTCAGTGCAGTATGCGAGGTTTTCTCAATGGATACATCACAAGAACCTGTCAATAGTAATGGACGCGCCCGTGAGCGACATAAGAAACGGAAAGAACGTCAAGCGATGGTTGTACGAGGTGGCGAAAAACGAGCAAGTACATCTCGCCGTCAAATCCGCTCACAAGATGGATTCAAACTTCCCAAGATAGCTTTACCACAAAACCGCATTATTCTTGGTATTCCAATGGGTATACTGGTTATATTGGGTGCAATTGCGCTACTAGCTGTCCTCAAAGATAACGAACCTCAAGTATTCAATAATGCAATCTGGGCAGACAAGTCTTGGACATATGGTGAACGTTCTAACGATGAACTTTCAGAATTTGCTGATACCCTCAAACGCAATCGCATTGGCAAAGTCTATGCTTATGTTAGCACCCTAAACATCAATAACAATTGGGTGGGTGGACAATCTGGTACAGGTAGCTTTCTACAATCGCGTGATGCTGTAGCCAATTTTGTCGAAGCCTTCCGAAGCGTTTACCCAACAGCCGAAATCTATGGATGGGTTGAAGTTTGGACAAATCTCGATGCAGACGATGGGTATCGACTCGATGACGAAGCCTTACAAGAAAATGTAGCCGACTTCAGTTTACGTATGATTGAGGATATGGGATTTGATGGTGTATTCCTCGATGTCAAACCCTTATTCACCGATAGTGAAGATTTACTCCGATTATTACGGACAGTACGAGCCAAAGTTGGTCTAGATACACCGATTGTATTAGCCGTTCCTGCGGACTTAACGCCTGAAGATGATGATGTCGCCCCGATCCCCGATATTGCCCCCGGGACAATCTGGGATGAGAACTTCAAGCAACGAGTTCTACTCTCTGCTAATGAAGTTGTGATTACAGTCTATCAAAGTTACCGTGATAACCCACTTGACTATATTAATTGGGTTGCCTATCAGGTTGAAACTTATGTCAATATTATCTCCGAGTTAACAACAGACACACGCATCCTAGTCAGTGTTCCGAATTATCAAACACAAAGTCAGGCACATGATCCCAGTATTGAGACCATTGCCGCAGCCCTTGATGGTGTTAATGTCGGACTCGATAAAATAGATGAAGATAGTCAAGCATTATTAACGGGTATCGCGATTTATAGTGACCGCGATTTAAGTAATGACCAATGGCAAGTATATCAACAAAAGTGGTTGAACCGATAAACTAGGACATAATAATGCCGACATACATAAAACGCCTGACTCCCGATGGACTATACGATGTTAGCTATACTGCTGAAAATCTAAAATCCGCTGCTGAAAATGAACCGAAAGATGGAATTTATACAGTCACCAATACTTATAACATCACGCAGACATTGATGCTTGACGCGCACCTTGACCGCCTTGAAGATTCAGCCCAGCGTGAAAACATCAACTTACAGTATGATCGTGCCAAACTCAAAGCAACCCTACGCCAGATGATATTAGATTCTGGTTTTGGTAATGTCAAATTTCGGATTACGGTTGGGCGCGCAAAACCTGATGAACTGATTCTCACGCTTGAACCCTTCACACCACCGAACCCTGAACTGATAACACACGGAACATACTGTATTACATCCAAACTCGGTATACGGCAGAATCCTTCAGCCAAAACAACTGACTGGATTCATGACCGTAAAGCCCTCGAAGATGCCCAACCCAACGGTATCTATGACACATTTTTACTCTCACCTGATGGCTATCTCCTAGAAGGCTTGGGGAGTAATTTTTATGCAATCCTAGATGGTGAGCTTCGTACAGCAGGCGAAGGCGTTCTGGCAGGTATATCACAAAAAATCGTCTTTGAAATCTGCGAAGCGATACTCCCACTCAACAAAAAAGCCGTCCATATTGATGATATTCCCAATTTTGAAGAAGCCTTCTTAACCAGTAGCAGTCGTGGCGTTATCCCCATCATCGAACTGGATGGTATCCCAATCGGAACAGGCA
>CAYGTY010000075.1:0-25956 GCA_964352825.1 uncultured Anaerolineaceae bacterium | reverse complement strand
GTGTGATTATCGACATTGACACCCCCGAGACCTATCAACGTGAATTAAAGCGTAAATGAAATGAGTTATTATCGCTTCATGCTATGTATTATGATGTTTTTGCAGGTCAGCTTAGGTTTTGCGCAGGAACTATCTAAAGATGACCTTATTAAAGAGATGCAATTAGATGGTATCCACTCCGACGATCTTGCATTGATTCAAACATATGTTGATAGCTTTTCTATCGAACAATTAAGTGAGATTCAGTCGTTTCTGTCTGATAGTTTAGTGATAGCTAACGAGGAATGGTTTGATGTAACGGGTTATTCCAATTGGGGTGATTATAATTTTTTGCGCTCGGATGATATTGTGATCTTAACAAATCTTGCTCGACGCGACTTATTTCTTGACCCTGCCCGACAGTTAAATAACTATAAGATTACGAATATGAGTGATGAAGCCCTTGCAGCACTAGTATTTTCGCAAACATATGTCGAAGAGAAATGGGATCATATCACTCCTTGGGATGGTGAAAATAACCAATTATTTAATTGGGTACAGGCAGAATTATTACATCCACCAATGTTTCTGAAATTTGTCTATGGTGATTACCTATATCAAGAACGTGTTCGCTATTGGTATGCGACTCATTATCCTCAGCTATTACGCGCTTTCATCAATAAACTATTTAGTGATGGGGATGATATACAAGCAACCATTACGTATATTCAACCACCAATTATGAATGCTCCTCGATTGGCTGGATATAGCTACCCTATTGGTAATCAACTATATTTACAAACAGCTGAATCACTGCTCTGGTATGCTGATTATTCAAAAATTGCTCAAGAACGTTATGGATATTCAATATCATCTGAGCTACTAGATACACAAATTCAATTGTCTGAAACAAGTCTTAAAATCCAAAATATGCAACCACCAGATAGCTGGGAATATACTCATATTGAGGGTTTGTGGCAGTTATTAAATGCTGATTTTGCTGATGAACTGCGTCAGGAACTTTTACATCCTGAAACTGCTTCGTTTTGGAATGTGATGCGTTTTGTTCATGCAGGTGCGCGTCAACGAGAGGGCGGTGGCTCACCCGATTACCCAGAAAATAATCAACCTTCACTGTTTGCTATTCAGTATGATAAACGTAGTGAAGACCCTGTTGGGCGGGAAACAGAAGATATTTCTGCATTTTCGCTGATTACTACGGTATATTCCGATTCTATCTTGCTAGATTTTACGAATTGGGATGATAGTAACCAGTCAATTATTGTAGAACCAATCAACTCACAACGGTCTGACGGTATCCATCGGCGGTTGAGTGAACGGAATAAGGCAATTCAAGTTGTTGAGCAAATGGGGAATGAAAATATATATCTTAATGCTACGCATGTTGTTGGAACAAGGGGATTAGGTTTAGAGCTTAGCAGTCAATACGATAGTAATGATGGTGATTTTTTGCCTTATACATTTGAAGAGGCATATTATCTTGTAAGCGCATTGATGACAGAGGCAACACAATTTGATATTGAGTCATCATATTATACGTTATGTAATTCACCTTTATTGCAACAGGGATATAGTCATTATCAAATTATTAATCCATCTGATTTTCACATTGAGCAGTTCTGCTCATAAGTATGATAAGGGGAAAAAATATGCAATCGACTGTGAAAGATACGTATACTGTAGCACAAAGCCGAATGATGTATCTGGCATATACTGTGTTAACTTGGATGGCGATTGGAATAATGATCTTTGAATATATCAATACAAGTCGCCCGTTCCCACAGGCTGATTTACTATTTTTAGTGATTGGCGGAATCACAGGATTGATGTTTTCTATGGCTGCGATGTTGATTGTCGAAGTGACATTTCAAAATCAAATGCAACAGATGCCTCTTATATCATCATTGAGTCGCTTGACCCCTGAATTGTCGCTGGTCGAACGTTATAGTTTTTTGACCGTCTCATTCAAACGTCAAATCACATCGACGATTAGTTTGACTGCTTTTTGGATATTATTGGGTGGGACATCGCGTGGATGGTCACTTGTTTTTGCAATGGCACTCATTACTGTTGTCACGGCATATGGTATTTTTCACTTAAAATCATTACCACCCGAAAAGACTGAGGCTACACCTGAACAACCTGGGGAACTGACCAATCGGATTATGTTGCACTAAAGACTGATGGTCGGCGTAATTCACGCGTGATGGTTTGGGTTGTGTCTGATGTTGCATTCAAATGATATTTAAGCCTGAACCAAAGTGCAACAAGCGCCAGCTCTCGTAAGAGGTAGATACTTAAGAGCGCAATGATATTGATACCGACTTCGACAATCAGGTTGGGTGTTGTCATCAATGTTGTGGGAACAAGATACAGACCGAATGCGATTACAAAGGGCAGTATTTGTAATAGGGTATAACTTAGAACGGCTATGAGGCTGGCATCATGACGACTGATGTCCATACTACCTGTATATAACCCAATGATGAAGCTGAGGGCAAGCGACTGTTGCATAGTTGTATAGAACAAACCTAGTAATAGAACTAAACTCGCGACAAGTTGGATTTGCTCCACCCCCATATTTTCGCTCCCAGTTAGTAACCCAATGGTCACAATCAGGAAGATACTTGCTGTAATGAATTGACCCAATCGGTAAAAAATGTGTGTAGCCGATTTCAGCCAAGGAAACCAACCGTAACGGTGTAATATTCCTTTTGCAAATGACCAATTGGCATAGAGTGACCCGTCAGGTGAGGCACATAATAGCTCATAAGTATATTGATATTTTTCGCGATGAATTCCTTGCGAGATTTTATTAACGAGATAGCCCCCAATCATCACAAATGCAAGTGGAAGAAATAAGGGGCTAATAATGATAAGAACAATCATCATCAATGGGATTTGGAAGAGCAATATCAAAAATTCGGGAACACGAATGAATGCAATTAACATGAGTAGGGTAATGACAAATATGAGTCCATAGCGCATGAGTTTTAGGCGAGGCGATTGGCTTTTTTTGATGGGTTCTTTTTTGTCTCGTACAAAGCTAAAGATAGGATTTCTGATTGAAGGCTCTGCGATTGTTTGCCATAAACGCCATGATAACATAGATAAGATTACTCCATTACGTTCTGTGTATTGCATTTTAATCATACCGTGAAAAGTTGATTTACTCAAAATGGGATGATAAGAATAGACCTCTATATGTGTTTTATAGCTAGAGATACAGGTCTTTATAGATTATGTGTTATATAATTTATCAACGTCTGCTCGTTGAGGCATACTCGGCGATGTTCCGTGTTTAGTGACACAGAGGGCGGCAGTTGCATTGGCAAATCTCACCGCATCATCCAGTGATTTACCCTCAGCAAGCGCGACAGCTAAGCCACCATTAAACGCATCACCAGCACCTGTTGTATCGACAACATCCACTTTAAATGTCCCAACTAAGGTTTCGCGGTTTTGCTGAACAATTTGCGCGCCCTGTGACCCCATTGTCACAACAACGGTTTGACTATCTGTTGTGAGTAATGATTTTGCATTGGCGACGACATCATCGCTATCACTCCGACTCAAGACTTCGAGTTCAGTTTCGTTTGGGGTGATGTAATCTGCGAGTTTGACATAGTCTTCTGGGATTTCTGCGGCTGGGGCAGGGTTGAGGATGGTCGTAATCCCTAGTTCTTTTGCGACTTTAAGCGTATAGCCGACCATATCATGATTAATTTCTAGCTGAACCACTAAGACATCGGCATCAGCAATGACCTCTTTAGCCGACTCAATATCACTTTGTTGGACATTCGAGTTTGCACCTAAGACTACAACAATCATGTTTTCGCCATTGCTATCGACAAAGATGGGTGCAACCCCTGTCGCATGGTCTGGGTCTTGAATCACATAGTCTGTATTGATGCCTTCTTGTTCCCATAAATCGTAGGCAAGTTTGGAGAATACATCATCTCCGACACGTCCGATAAATGTCACATCTGCACCGAGGCGTGATGCAGCTACTGCTTGGTTCGAGCCTTTACCCCCCGGTCCTGTCACAAAACGGTCACCTGCCACAGTTTCCCCTGGGCGAGGCATTCTATCGAGATATGAGGTCAGGTCTGCATTAAAGCTACCTACAACGACTATTTTTGCGGTCATGTATAAATCCTTTGCTTACTATGCCTGAATGTATGTATACTTTATCGTAATTGATTTTAGGTTTCTAGTCATTGGACAGTTATTTCTATGGTGAAGTTACAAATTGCGCTTGATAGTGACATTGATAGAGCGTTGAGAATGTTAGAACAGGTTCACCCTTATATTGATATTATTGAAGTGGGTACACCGCTCATCTACCGCGAAGGGATGTCTGGTGTGCGTCAAATTGTAGAAAAATACCCTAAATTAGATATTCTCGCTGACCTCAAAATTATGGATGCAGGTGAGGAAGAAGCGTCGATTGCATTTGAAGCAGGTGCAAAGTGGGTTACTGTAATGGGGGTAACTCATGATGAAACAATAAAGGGAGCAATAAAGAGCGCGAGACATTATAAGGGGCGGGTTGTGGTTGATATGATGCAAGTCCAAGATATAACAACACGGGGGAAGCACTTGGTTGATATGGGGTGTGATAGTTTATGTGTTCATACCGCTTATGATTTACAGTCTTCTCATGAATCACCCTATCGTCAACTTGAGCAACTTCGAGAGCATTTACCGTCTGCCAACTTAGCGATTGCTGGCGGTGTGAAGTTATCGACACTTGATGCTATTTTACCGTTTGCACCTGATGTGATTATTGTTGGTGGTGCGATTACCCGTTCAAATCAACCTGCCGAATCAGGTCAGGCAATTTATGAAAGGATTCAATCTTATGAAAACGAATGATTTAATCAATGCGATTATAGCCGACCTCTCACAAACTTTTTCTCAAGTCAAAAGAGCCGATATTGTTGCGTTACAAAGTGCTATCATGAATGCTGATCGTATATTCGTTGCAGGTAAAGGGCGGACTGGTTTGCAAATGCGAGCGTTTGCTATGCGCTTGATGCACCTCGGATTTATAGTGTATGTTGTGGATGATGTGACGACCCCTAGCTTGCAAGCAACGGACTTATTGATTATTGGGTCGGGGTCTGGGCGAACAGTATCACTAGTTCGATATGCAGAGAAAGCACGAGAAATTGGGGCGAGGCTGGCAACAATAACAGGTAACCAAGAATCTATGATTGCTGAACTAGCACATGATATGGTATATATTCCCGCTAGTAATTTCAAATCAGGGCAAGTCGATGATACAGAATCTGTATTGATGATGGGGTCACTATTTGAACATACTTTGGGTCTGCTGTGTGACCTCATCACCATACAATTAAAGGCTAAACTCGATGTATCAGAAGATGCAATGAATACACGTCATGCTAATCTAGAATGATTAACCTTTCAGCGCGCCAGCTGCTAGCCCTCTTACAATAAATCGTTGCATAAATAATCCGATAAACATCACAGGTGTAACCATAATTAGTGTGATAGCGGACATATACCACCATTCGACCCCTTTTGTATTCTTCATACCAGCAAGATATACGGGCATTGTAATCGCATCAAAGTTTGTCAGCATCAGTGCAAACAAGTACTCGTTCCATGCAAAAATGAATGAGAACAAGGCAACGGTAACGAGTCCTGGGGTACTGAGTGGTAATACGATTTTGATAAATGTTTGTAATCGAGTCGCTCCATCAACACGCGCACTTTCCTCAAGGTCAACTGGAATACTATTGAAGAAATCACGCATAATCCATACAGCAAATGGAAGATTAAAGGTTGTATATGCAAGGATCAATCCAAAGTGTGTGTCAATTAGCCTCAAAGAATTGAAGAATAATAAGAATGGTATAACCATTACAGCTGGAGGCAAAAACCTTTGAGAGATAATCCAAAAAGCGATGTCATTATTTCTCCAGCCTAATCGCCTCCAATAGAAAGGAAAGCGCGATAGAGCATAACCTGCCATAGCACCAATAATCACGGAAATTATACAAGATATGCCACCAGCTATCATACTATTGCGGAAGTGGCGGAAGGTTTTCGCTTGTTCATCAACCAGAAGAAATTCCCAGTGATCTAGTGTCGGTTGATAATCTACAAATGGCATATAACGTGGTACACGATTTACATCAAGTGGTCGTTTTAGTGAGGTTGTCATTAACCAGTAGAATGGGAAAAGACATATAAATGTCCAGAATAGGAGCATTCCGTATATGGCTATAGTAGATTTTAATGAGCGTTTGCTTTTCTTCATGACTTATACCCCTAAGATGCTACGTGTAAGTCGACGGGAAATAAGTAAGAAGATACTGGCAAAGATGATGACCAATAATAATAATACAATCCCGATAGCCGCTGCATAACCATAATTACCGAAACTGAGAGCTGTATCGAAGACATACATAACCAAGGATTCGGTTGCTCCGCCCGGTCCACCTCCAGTCGTCACATTAATAACATCGATAATTTTGAACATTTCTAACGAACGAATCAAAATCGCAGTGAGTGAGATTGGCAACATAATTGGGAATGTGATACCGATAAATATCTGTAATGATGTCGCACCATCAACACGTGCTGCCTCATAAATTTCTTCAGGAATGGCTTGCATTCCAGCCAATAATAATAGAATCATGAAAGGAATCCACTGCCATGAATCCATCAAGATAATGGTGATGGGAGCTACACCTGTGTCAGTTAACCACGGAACGGATAATTGTAGGGGTATACCCAGCGTATTCGTGAAAAATGAGCCAATCGTTCGTTGAAATTGTGCGAGAGGTGATATGCCTGAATCAAACATCATGCGCCCAACATAACCAGCCGCAACAGGGGTTAGCATCATCGGTAATAGAAAGATGACTCGAAAGATGTTTCTACCCAATACCTCTTGATTAAGTAATACAGCAAGCCCAAATCCGATAACATATTGTACGAAAACACCGACGATAACATAGAATAGGGTATTTTGTGCCGCATTCATAAGACGGGTATCGGTAGTTACCCGCGAAAAGTTGTTTAATGATATCTCAGCATCGTTTCCGAGACATAATAGATTTCCCACATTAAATCCTGTTTCTTCGGCTTGGACAACATTCCGTTGGCAAGTGGTTACACTCACTCCTAGTGTCCAGAGTAATGGGAAGATTGAGAATAGAAGCAATATAATGACCGTTGGTGATAAAAACAAGCGTTTGAACAATCTGTCATCTCTATGCTCAGAGGCTTCAATTTCAGCTCGTGGCAAAGGCTTAATATCAGATGATGCTGACACAAGAATTTTCCTCAAATAAATAATGGTTAAATTAGTATTTAGATCAATCTATGAAATAAAAGCGACAAGAGCACAGGGGAACCCATGCTCTTACCACTTAAGAATCTTTGAATCTTATTCGGTGATACCCAGTGATTGTTGATACAATGCTAACTGAGACTCACGTCCTAAACGTTCTGTAATTTCTTCCCATGTAGCGGCGACACCATCAAGTGCTTCTTGTGCAGACATATTGCCAGAAACTGCTTGAGAGATACCGAAGTCGAGTGCATCGAAGTATTCAAATGCACCAGGGATACGTAGGTCAACAATGTTGTTTGGATGTTCGATTGTTTCCAATACAGCATCAAGATAATCGATTGCTGATGCTTCATCGAAGCCAGCATCGGTCCAAAGAGCAAGATTGTCAAATTGGCTTTGACGAAGTGGGTTAACACCTGTGCCAGCTGTTGTAGCCAGTACACCTGCTAAGTCTTTATCGGACATGAATTTAACATAGTCGAGTGCCGCTTCTGCAACGTCTGAGTCCGCAGCTACGGAAATGACCCATCCACCATAGGCGATAAATGGTGCTTTATTCACACCGTCTTCTGCAGCAACCCATTCACCAGCTACACGATCCCAGTATTCTTCTGCACCGGGGAGTGTACCAAAGCCAGCAAGACCTTTAACAACAGATGAGTTTGGATCAACAGTGATTGGACCAACATCACCCCAGTCTAGACCAAAAACAGATTGACCAGCAGGGAATATTGCACGAACATTAGATACATCATGATTAATCATGTCAGGGGCACCACAACATTCATTGATTGTGATCCAATCTTCGAGACCACGTACCCACCCTGGTGAGTTGACCAATGGCATCATGTCTTCATTGAAGAAGAAGTAAGGGTCACCTGGGGCTTTAGCGTATCCACCTACACGGCTCATTAAGAACCAGAAGCTTTGTGCTTTTGGACGGAGTGCTTCAGATGCACCCCAAATTGGAGCTACAAGACCAGCTGTATCCACTTCACGATTATGGAAGAATTCAGCTATATCTTGATATTGTGACCATGTTTGAGGTTCATCAAGTTCCCAACCATATGTTTCCATGAACTCTGCCGCATATTCACTTTCTGGGTTCACAAGGTCTTTACGATAATACATCATGTGGCTATCACCATCGAATGGTACAGCATAAGTTGTGCCACCCCAGTCTGCAATACGCTCACGGTAAAGTGGGAGCATATCATCCCAGTCAATAGCTTCTTTTAGATCGTCAGGAATTGGTAGTACATATCCACCACCAGCGATATCGCCCATCCAGTCAGATGCGTAGATTAGGACATCAAATTCGCCCGTACCTGTTTGGAGTGCGGTAATAATTTTGGGGAACAAATCTGAGAAAGCGAAACGTTGAACTTCAACAGTTGCACCCGTCATTTCTGCCCATTCAGCACCATATTGTTCAGCAGGTCCACCAATAGCTGAACCTTCTTGTGTGACGACGACGATTTTTATGCCTGAGAAGTCTTGTGCGCTTGCTGGCACAATAAATAGTGCGCTAAGTAAAGCAAGAACAATTAGTAAAGAAAATTTACGCATTTTACTCTCCATGTAGCTAAATTATTAATAGACTAAAACTAAGTGATTATAACTCTTATCTTTTTCGATACCGACTCCTTCCACTCAAGGTTAAACATCATGTATTCGTATGGAATACCCACACGATTCACGAACAATTAATTGTGTCTGAAGCATCAGTGATTGGAAGGGAGCTTGTGGTGTCTTCAGACGGCGTAGTAATAAACGTACAGCCTCACTTCCCAAATCGTGCGTGGGTTGTGCGATAACTGTTATCGGGGTAGCCAGCTCAGTTGCCATTGGGATGTCATCAAAACCGATTAGGGCAAGGTCTTGTGGCATCTTATAACCTAGTTCACGAATAGCTTTGAGTGCGCCCATGGTACTCAAGTTGTTGTTAACAAATAATGCCTCAGGTGGATTGTCTTGGGATAGCATATCTAGCGTTAAGCGATACCCATCTTGCTCTGTAAAGTCACCAAACATCACATATGGATCGGGGATTTCTAAATGGGCATCTTGCATTGCTTTAAGATAGCCTTCATAACGTCCTTTACCTGTGGACAGTTTGAGGTTGCCACCAAGAATACCAATTTTCTTATAGCCAATATCGATGAGGTGTTTGGTTGCTGTGTACGCGCCATCTATATTATCAACGGATACAGTATCAAACTGGTAATTGTCGACGATTCTATCGATCAAGACAATCGGAATACCTGAGTCTTGGAACATTTGTAACTCATTTGACTCGTTCATATGCCAAGTAGGGGAGACAATAATGCCGGCAACATTTTCTGCTTGAAGATAGCTGAGATAAGTCTTTTGACGGTCAAGGTCTTCATCAGCGTTACAAAGAACAATATTCATCTGGTTGGCATAGGCTGCATCTTCAATTCCGCGTACAATGGATACAAAGAAAGGACTTTGTATATCGGAGACAATTACACCAATCACATCACTAATATTTGAACGTAAGCGTTGTGCCGCGCGGTTGGGCTTGTATCCTAAAGCCTTAACTGCAGAGAGAACCCGTTCCCGTAGGATTGGATTGACTGAATCGTTGTTATTTAGAACACGCGATACCGTTGCATGTGATACATGGGCGTGTTCTGCAACATTGGCTATGGTAACTTTTTTCATCAAAGATGTCTCAAGTAAATTTATTTTTTAACAAGTGATTATTAGGTTGATAAGTTAGTAATTATTTGAAAATACGAGAAAACGATTTCTCAATATTATGAATAATATTAAAATATTTGTCAAGATATTCTGTGTATTTTATCTAATTAAATGATTTAAATGTGAATAATGTGATGTTTATATGATTTTATTTGTATATACATAGTTGATTTTCAATAAATGTGTCAAAAAATTGATAGGGATGATCATGTTAATTTAAGAAAACGATTTCTTAATAATGAGAAATTTATTTGATGGTCAGACTAAATTTGAAATAAATGAAAGCGTTGATGGGGACAACATGATAAGATTATCTACGAATTATTGATGATAAAAACATGATTGAAATATATAAATTATTTATTTTGAGGTGGGGTAATGCGAAATTATATTATTGCTCATGATTTGGGGACAACAGGTAATAAGGCAACACTCTATGATCGTGATGGTCGGTTGGCGGGTGCAGAATTTTATGCTTATGAGACTGAATTTGCTCATACAGGGTGGGCAGAGCAAAATCCTGAAGATTGGTGGCGTGCCGTTTGTCAATCTACCAAGAATCTACTACAAGCAACGCATGTCAGTAAAGATGATATTGCTTGTATCACCTTTAGTGGACAGATGATGGGGGCGGTTGCACTTGATAAACAGGCTCGTCCATTGCGTAATGCGATTATATGGGCTGACCACCGCGCGCTAGAGCAAGACGCATGGGTACGGGAACGGGTGTCTTTTGAGGATATGTATAAGTTGACAGGGCACCGTGCGAGTTCCTCATATTCCTTACAGAAAATTTTGTGGATACGGGATAATCAACCTGATATATTTGAGGCGACGTATAAGTTTGTTCATGCCAAAGATTCGATTGTGGCACGATTAACGGGTAACTTTGTCACAGACCCATCGGATGCGTCGAGCATGAATATATATGACCTTAGCACAGGTAAATGGTCAGATACGATTTTAGATGCTGTGGGATTATCCGTTGATAAATTGCCAGAAATTCGTCAATCGATTGATGTAGTCGGTGAGGTTTTACCTGCAATTGCTGATGAAGTGGGGGTGTCTGCTGGTACGCCTGTGGTAATTGGTGGTGGCGATGGTGCGTGTGCGGCGGCTGGGGCAGGGGTAATTAATGAAGGCTCGGCTTATAATTATGTCGGCTCATCCTCATGGATTGCATTATCTACACCTGAACCGATTTATGACCCTGAATATCGAACATTTACCTTTGGGCATGTGATACCGAATATGGTAATGCCAACAGGGACCATGCAAGCGGCTGGAGCTTCGTATCAATGGACACGCGACCAACTTGCCACAATTGAGAAAGAGACGGCTCAACAGCTTGGGATCAGTTCGTATGAGTTGATTAATTTACAAATTCAGAATACCCCTGCTGGTGCAGAGGGTTTATTTTATTTACCGTATTTGATGGGTGAACGTAGCCCACGTTGGAATCCTCATGCGCGTGGTGGGTTTATTGGATTGACGATTCGGCATACGCGCGCCCATATGTATCGTGCTGTATTGGAAGGTGTGACCTTTAATTTACGAGTTATATTGGATGCCTTCCGCAATCAAGGAACAGAAATTTCTGCAATGCGTGTGATTGGTGGTGGCGCAAGTGGTCGGATATGGAATCAGATTATGGCTGATATGTATGGGATGCCTGTTCAACGGCTTGCAATTTTGGAAGAAGCGACCTCAATGGGGGCGGCTTTGGTGGGTGGTGTTGGTGTTGGACTTTATCCAGACTTTGATATGATCCACAAGATGAATGAAGTTGCAGAAACAGTTACACCAAATGCAGAATCGCAAGCCACTTACGATGCGATGTATCCCATTTTTGATAAGCTATACGATGCACTTGTTCCAATTTATGATGACATTGCGAATTTATAGGTAATACAATGACAATAACAGCTTTACAGAAACAAACAAAACCGACTATGTATTTTATTGGAGTGACAACAACGCAATCGTCGATTATGAAAATATTCCCAAAGTGGGCTCACATCTTGGGTTTAGATGCGCAACTGGTGGGTTATGATGCGCCGATTCATGCTGATGAGGACATATATCGAGCCATTGTCCAGCATATTAAAGATGACCCATTATCGGTTGGCGCGCTTATCACAACCCATAAAATTGATTTACTCAATGCTTGTCGTGATATGTTTAATTGGCTTGACCCCTATGCAGAAGTTTGTGACGAGATTTCCTGTATCGCAAAGGTTGATGGTGTATTAGATGGGTATGCAAAAGACCCGATTTCGTCTGGTTTGACGCTTGAGCATTTTGTCCCCCGTGTGCATTGGGAGCAGAATCAAGCGGATGTGTTGTGCTTGGGGGCAGGTGGGGCAGCTATTGCGATTAGTGTCTATATAGCGCAACAAACAAAAGTGAATCACCATCCTCAGAAATTTATTGTGGTTGACATTCTTCAAGAAAGATTGGATTCGATTCGATCGATTCATGCCAAATTAGAGACACCCATCCAATTTGAATATCACCTCACGTCCGATGCGAGTGAAAATGATAGAATCATGGCAGACTTACCGAATGGATCGATGGTGATTAATGCAACAGGGTTGGGTAAAGATCGTACTGGTTCACCATTGACGGATGCGGGTATTTTCCCACATGATGGACTGGTCTGGGAATTAAATTATCGAGGGCAACGCGACTTTATGAAGCAAGCCCAACAACAAGCTGATACACGCAATTTGATTATCGAAGATGGTTGGGTTTATTTTTTGCATGGCTGGACACAAGTTGTCGCCGAGATTTTCCAGATTGACTTAACATCAGAACGATTTACTCAACTTGATGGAGCGGCTCTTGCTCTTCGTCCATCTACTTAGAAAGATATAATAATATGGCACAATTTGACCGTTTGACTGTATATAAGACTGTTATCGAAGATGGTATGGTTCCTTTGTTTTATCATCACGATATTGAAGTCGCGAAGAAGCTACTGTCCGCATTAGCAAATGGTGGCAGTCGGGTTTTGGAATTTACCAATCGAGGTGATTTTGCAATCGAAGTATTTTCGGAACTCGTCAAATATAGTATTGCTAATCACCCATCCATGATTCTTGGGGTTGGCTCGATTGAAGATGCAGGCACAGCGGCACTTTATGCAGCACATGGAGCAAATTTCATTGTCGGTCCTACCTTTAGCGAAGAGGTTGCGCGCTTTTGTAATAAACGCAAATTAGGATATATGCCGGGATGTGGCACATTGAATGAGATTGCGACGGCTGAAGAGTGGGGTGCTGAAATCGTGAAGGCGTTCCCTGGGAGTGCTGTCGGTGGGGCTGGGTTTGTAAAAGCAGTTTTAGGTCCACGCCCATGGTCAAGTATTATGCCGACAGGTGGGGTTCGTGCCGATGAAGAAAACCTCAAACAATGGTTTGATGCAGGTGTTGTCTGTGTGGGAATGGGTAGTGGCTTGGTCAAAAGTGATTGGGTTGCCAATGGTGAATATGGCAAAATTGAAACTCTGACAACCGAGATACTAGAGCGCATAAAACAAATCCGCGCATAAAGGATATTGCTATGGAATTAATAACACCTTTTAAAACAGAAATTGATTTTCAATCTGGTGTATTTTCACCAGAGCGTAACATCATTACTCGTAAATTGAGTGATATGAAAACGATGTACGCTAATGTTGATGAGGCGAAAAACATACTTGGTACAGGGGATGACCCGATTATTTATGAAGTGCATGTCACCAAATTACCAGAAGAAGAGGGACAGATTTTACATTGCACGACTAAGATTTACCCCGGTAAGATTGGCAATGAGTATTATATGACTAAAGGGCATTATCATTCACGACGCGAACAAGGTGAGGTTTATCTGGGATTGTCGGGCGACGGGTATCTTGTGATGGAGACAGAATCAGGCGAGACGAGTGCAATTCCGATGAAAGCAGGAACAGCCGCTTATGTTCCACCTTATTGGGCGCATCGAACAATCAATGTTGGTGATGAACCCTTTGTGTTTTTTGCCGCATGGGCAGGGGAAGCGGGGCATGATTATGGCACGATTGAGCGTGATGGCTTCCGCAAATTGATTATGGAAGCGCAAGGTCAGCCACAGGTTATTGATAATCCAAACTACAGCTAGCATTTGTTATCGAAAAGGCATTGTTCAGTCATTCTATCGCTACATCACAATGCCTTTAACTTGATTTACGCTTTTACTGCACCACTGGTCAAACCACTAATAAATTGACGCATCGCCACTAAGAATACAAGTAATAGCGGAATTGATGAGATAACATATCCTGCAAATAAAGGACCCCATTCTGTCTCAAAACTGGATGAGAATTGCATCAAACCCTGAGCAAGCGGCATGGTATCTCTATCTGTAATTGTGACTAAAGGCCAAATTAAATCATTCCATGTGGCGATTAATGTTGTCATAGCGACAGTAGCAATCATAGGACGTGCTAGAGGTAGAGAGACATAGAAATAGACTTGCCAATCTGCCGCGCCATCCACATGAGCCGCATCAAATAATTCTTGTGGTAAGGATTCAAAATAACTCCGCATCAACCAAGTTGATAACACCAGACCACTGCTGACCCATGCAAGAATCAAGGCAAAGGGGGTATTGAGTAACTTCAAATCACGTATCATGATAAAGCGTGGTGCAAGGGTTAGGACACTAGGCACCATCACCAAAGTGATAAAAACTAAAAATAGCAAGCGTCTAAACGGAAATTTAAATCGTGCAAAGACATAGCCTGCAACCGATGATATTGCTCCCACAAAAAAGATGGCTGAGCCTGAATAGATAATACTATTGAAGATATAACGCCAGATGCGACCAAAGGCAACTTCGTAGTTGTCAAATTGGAAGGGGAGAGTCGGCAACCAGAAGTTCTGATAAAACTGAGTATTATTTTTGAGCGATGTGATAACAACCAATACCAATGGGAAGAATGTTATAAGCCCAAAGATAACTAAAATAACTTGAAATGGTAAATCGTGTCGCCAATTACGACGGCGGTTTTCTTTTGCGATATCTGTGTTCATAATTAATATACCCTCACTAACCTACGTCGCCAGCAGAAACTCTAAGATTCAAGATTGTTAAGCCAAGCATGGCAACAAATAAGACCACCCCAATCGCTGAGGCATAACCAAATTCTAGGAAGTTAAATGCCGATTGGAAAAGCTGTAAGGCAGGCACCATCGTGCTATATCCAGGACCCCCATCGGTCATGACTAAGAATAAATCAAAGCGTTGGGTCATGAAAATCATGGTTAATATCATAGCTAAGGTGATTTGCCGACGTGTCATTGGAATGTCAATAAATAGCATTCGTCGCCAAAAACCTGCACCGTCAATTTGCGAGGCTTCGTGGATTTCTTGAGGAATTGATTGAAGCCCACCTAATATGATAAGAAATTGTAAGGTTGGTAACCACGGGAAGCGTACAAATGATAATGCCCACATTGCGGTGTTCGGGTCTGCTAACCATGCGCGTGCAAGGTCACCCATCCCAATAAGTTCAAGCGTTTGGTTGAGTAAACCGACTTGTGGATTATAGATAAATCGCCAAATGAGAAAGTTCAAAATCATCGGGACAACCATTGGAAAGACAAAGATAATCTTCCACCAGTTTGTCCATCGTTGGCTTCTTAAGTTGATAATCATTTCTGCGGCGAAGAATGGGAATATTGTCTGCATAATGACACGGAAAAATACAAAAAACACTAAATTTTGAAGCGCAACACGGAATGTTCTATCAGTCAGTAGGTCTTGATAGTTCTCTAAGCCGACAAAAATATGGACTTTGCCACCATTCCAAATAAATAATGAATTAAAGAGTGCGCTAATCGCTGGAATCCACTCCAATATAATCAATAGTGTAAGAGGTAGAACGAGCGCAATATATAACCATTTTGCTTGCCACATCCTTTGTAAAAGGTTTGGGCGATTAGGGGTATTAGACGACGGGGTCGCTTTACTTCTAACCATGTGAAACTCCCGAATTGAATATGCTATCGACCACTTACAAACACAAATAGCAGGTTTTGCGGATTACGACTATAAGCTCTACGAGATTGTAAGGGAAATTTATCGGATGGGTAAACAGAATACACAGATTGCCCATGTATTCTGTTTATATTGAATCAATTGATTAGTCTAGTTGGAAGTCGCAAGTCCATTCGTTTTCTGCAATAACAACGCGGGCTTCACGTGTCATCAAACGGTCTTGTTCAATCAATAATGTCTCTTTATCAATTTGATCTGTGAAGTATTCTTGCATCAAGCGACGATGATCCTCACCATAGCGACGGGTCAAACGTGGGTCAGGGTCTTTCAATGCACGAATTGGGAGTGACAAGAATGCTGTTAGTGGTTGGAGTGCTTCTGGAACATCCATTTCTGCAAGTGTTGGAACGCTCAAGGGTGCATCGCTGACAACACGCGCCCATTGGGGTTGTGCGGTCATAAATCTCATGAAGTCAATCACTTGATCTTCAACACCTTCACGGCGAGCGCGGTCAGTCATGACATATCCAGCAGTGAAACCACCAACCAAATATGAGGATTCGTTATTTGCTGCAAATGGGCTGGTTGTTTCGGTAATTGGTGGGAAGTAGCTAATACCCCATTCAAAACCTGCATCACGGGTGACGCGGATGGTGTCGTTAGCAGCGTTTGCGAGCAAGAATGGAACTTCACCGTTGATGAATAAACGATAGGCTTCGTCTGGTGTTGCTGTTGCGTAACCTTCAATCCATGCAGGTTCAAATGCTGCGAGGAGGTCAATCCATGCGCTGAATTCTTCATCATTTGCACTAATTAAACCATTATCAATCGCACAAGCAAATTCACGTTGGTTTAGTGCGTGCCATTCTGCATCAGGTTCCCACCAGCTTTCGATGTGGTCAATATACATGCTTGTTAGGCTGACACCATCAAACCAGTTGTAGTTAAAGGGTGTAGCGGTTGACATGCTCAAAGCTAATGGTTCATAGTCAGCCTCAATCAATGCTCCCATTTCGGCAATCATGGTTTCCCAATCTGCCCATAAGGAGTAATCAACATCAAATTCTGTATCAATCCCAGCTTCTTCGAGAATATCTTTGTTGTAGAAGAAACCGACAGCAACCGCATCGACAGTTACTAGATATTGATTGCCTGAAGAGTGTAGGGTTGTATTCCAAACAACTTCTGGGATGCTATCTTGCCAAACTTCACTACCGGGTGTCCCTTCTGGGATGTATGGGTTAGGCTCAGCAATGTAATCATTGAGAGGAACATACCAATCATTGGTTTCTTCTTGCCAAACACGGATGTAGTTATTGCTCATGATATGGGGTTCGTTCTGCCCTTGGAAGACAGTGCTACGCCATTGGTCACTAGAAATATTATCTGGAATATCGATTAGCTCAATACGCACACCTGGATTAGCGGCTTCATATTCAGCGACAAGTTCATTGAAGAATGTAGGTGGATTCGGGTTATCCGCGGTAGGTTCACCTGGATAATAGGTGCCGGGAGCGACGCTGATGACAATTTCGTCTTGAGCAAAGCTAGAGAAACTTGCCAATAACAGAGTCATTACCAGAGTGACAAAAATCTTTTTTTGCATAATAATCTCCATAGAAAAATTAATATTCTTGACAACTTACACGAGTAAGTTATATATTTTTATAGCATATTGATGAATAATCGTCAAGTAATTTGGAAAAACTGTATGAAAAGTAAACCAACTCAGTCTGATGTTGCAAAGTTAGCGGGGGTATCTCGGGCAACTGTTTCTTATGTTTTGAACAATCGCGAGGTGGAAAATGCGATACCGATTGAAACAACAGAGCGTGTATGGTCAGCAATTAGTGAACTCGGCTATGTACCAAATCAACAAGCCCAACATCTCAAGCGACAATCTACAAATCGTATATGTGTTATATTGCCACGTTTAGGGATTCCTGCGAATGACCTGATGCTCCAAGCCCAACGTAAATATTTAGCCGAACATGATTACTCTATCATCATCACTGTTGGGGATACCCATGAGCGCATCTTGGAATTGGTAACACAAGTGAAAGGTGGGTTGGCTGATGGTGTGTTTCTTGGCTTGGGGTATGGCATGATTCGTGAAGTTGATAGGATTTTAGAGCAATTATCAGGTATCTCGGTACCGATTATTGTGAATGCTGATGTTGAACCTAGTAAAGACTATGATGTGAATTGGATAACGGATGAGGCAGGGGCTTATGAAGCAGTTCAATATCTCTGTGAAAAGAGGCATCAACGAATTGCATTCATTGGTCATAACATCGCTGAATTAGAGCATTATGGGCGTTATATAGGATATGTGAAAGCGCTTCAGGATTATAACATTGAGCTAAATCCTACTTATGTCCAAAGTGGTCTAGAACAACGGGAGCAGGCGCATCAAGCTGTTCAAGATTTATTGGGTATGAAGGATAGACCTACTGCTATATTTTGCACCTCTGATATTAATGCTTTAACCGCTATTGCAACGGCACAAAATCAAGGTTTATCTGTACCTGATGATATTGCTGTGATTGGATTTGGTAATATTAGCGAGGGACAATTTTCATATCCCAGATTGACGACAGTGGGTCCACTTCAACATACATTTGATGAAATTGCTGAATTGATGGTACATCGTCTGACAGCAACTAAACAGATGAAACCCAAAAAGATTATACAGAGATGGCAATTGATTGTTCGTTCATCAGTTTAGGAGAGAGATATGAAAAGGGAAAAAATTCGCCTCGGTATCATCAGCTTTGCACATGGACACATTCATCGCTATATAAACGAAATCGCTGATTTTGATGATGCCGAAATTGTAGTTGCTTGGGATGATGATATACAACGCGGCATAGAGAACACAGCCAAATATCAAATTGAATGGCAACCAGAGCTTGATAAATTGTTGATGCGGTCAGATATTGATGCAGTTTTTGTGACCAGCCCAACGAATCAACATGCCGAACATTGTGTGTTATCGGCGAATGCTGGAAAACATATTTTATTGCAGAAGCCAATGGCGCTTTCTCTCGATGATTGTGATGCAATCATACAGGCTGTTGCAGAAAATAATGTCAAATTTAGTATGTGTCACCAGATGCGGGCTGACCCCATTAATCAAAAAATCAAAGCTTTGCTTGATGAAAATGCGATAGGTAATGTCGCGATGGTTCGTCGCCGTCATGCTATCAATGTATTATTGAACCCAAATTTTGCGGTAGCTGGAAATTGGCATATCGACCCGATACAAAATATGGGCATGTTTATGGATGATGCGTCTCATGCAACGGATTGGTTTAATTGGATGTTGGGTAGACCGAAAAGCGTGATGGCTGAAATTGACAATATTGTGACGGATGTTGCACCTGATGATAATGGAGTTGCGATTTATCGTTTTAACAGTGGCATCATGGGGATTTTGGTGAATAGCTCGACACAACTTGCCGCCCAATCAACAACTGAAATTTACGGCGATATGGGAACGATTATTCAAGATTATGGTGATGCACCCTCATCACATTTGCCGACAAAAGAAGCTCCTTTACGACTGTATCGGAAAGGTAACGCCGATTGGGAGACATTCGATTTCCCAGTTGTTCCCCATCATACGCGTATTAGTGCTGTACCACGTCCCCTGATTAACTATTTACTAGGGCAGGGTGAACCACTGGCTACAGCAGAAGATGGACGGGTGGCAGTTGAGATGGTCTTAGGAGCATATCAATCCGCACAGAGTGGAACACGTATCCAATTTACAATGCAATAATTTTATTTATATCAATAGAAAATGACATGACTATGGCTAAGAAACCAAATATATTATTTATCATGACCGACCAACAACGCAGTGATACGATTCATGCGTTGGGTAATCAAACGATTCGTACACCTGTCTTAGATTCGTTGGTGGCAGAAGGCACAACATTTACGAATTGCTATACACCTTCACCTGTCTGTGTTGCTGGACGTAGCGCAACGATTACAGGTACGCCACCCCATATCAATAGATGTACCTCTAATAATGAGTCACCGATGCACTTACGCAGTATTATGCAGGTTCTTAAAGCGCAAGGCTACTATACACACGGCATCGCAAAAATGCACTTTAATCCTGATACGAATGCGATGTGGGGCTTTGATAGTCGTGATGTATCTGAAGAAGGTGCGAGACAACCTGATGGGCGAAATGATTTTCATCAATATTTAGATGATAATGGTTATGGACATGTGCTAGAGCCACAGGGGATTCGGAGTGAGATGTATTATATTCCGCAACCCTCACAACTTCCACCTGAACATCATCATACGACATGGGTTGCTGACCGTGCAATTGATTTTCTAGGACAGCATGATGATAATCAGCCTTTCTTTTTGTGGGCAAGTTTCATCAAACCACATCCACCATTTGAGTCACCGAGTCCGTGGAACAAACTTTATCGTACTGCTGATATGATGCCACCTTTCCGCCCTGAAGGTTTTGAAACCTTGCTGACCTATTGGAATCACTTTCAAAACCGATATAAATATCGCGATCACGGATATGATGAATTGCTGTTCCGTACAATTAAAGCGATGTATTATGCCAGTATCTCATTTATTGATTATAACGTTGGGCGGATATTAGAAGCACTCGGTGATGATATTGACAACACATTAATTGTCTATACGTCTGATCACGGTGAGATGTTGGGTGATTACGGCAGTGTTGGTAAACGAACCATGCTCAATCCCTCTGTTAACATCCCTATGATTGTGAGGTGGCAAGATAAATTTGAGCAGGGGAAACAAGTTAATACGCCTGTGACTTTAGTTGACTTATTCCCCACCTTTGCGAATGCCAGTGGGTCAGATGAACCCTTACCATCGGCAGAGGGACAGGATTTACAGCAAATTGCAAGCGGTGATACAGAGCGTCAATATGCGTATAGTCAGTTTAGCGAAAAGGAAAAAGGGCTTTATATGATTGTCAGCCGTGAGTATAAATATATCTACTCGGCAGCAGACCGTAAAGAATGGTTATTTGACCTCGGGAAAGACCCTCAAGAGACGAAGAACTGGGCTGATAATCCGCGTTATGCTGACATTACAAGTGAACTACGCACTAAATTGATTAAGCGATTTGCTGATGATAACTATGATCATGCAGTAGATGGAGACTCATGGCGTATTTATGACCCACCGCCATTCCCTGATGTAGGTAGCGATGAGGGATTATTGTTCCAAGATGCGCCTCATCTTGATGATATTTTAAGTGCATTAGATGGATATTACGGAGATTAATCAGCACCATTAACAGAACTTTTATCGGGTTATGATAATTGATATGTAAGGGATGTTTTTTAAGCTATTCCTTACATACCAGTCATTGATATTTGTATAGCTTTATGCTCTTTTTCGATACCCTTCTTTTTTACAAAACTGCTAACCCCAAAAACGTATATCTTATATCTGCATCTGATATTAAATATTATCTGAATCCCCTGATATTACTTGTCTTTAAGATTATTAACAGATGAATCACAGTTTATGTAAAATGGTAATTCATATCATTTTCAAACCTAATTTATATAGCATTTTTAGAAATAATGTTCTATAATATAAATACCTCAAAAACACAGTGAAATCAGTGTGAGAAAAGATGAATAATCAGAAAAAACCATCAGGTCCAATGATGTGCCGCCATCTCCAAAAAGCAGGGATTCCCGTTCGGAAAGTTGTACGGCGGATAGATAGTGGGGATTATGTTGCCGAGGTCTATCATCCCGGTATGAATGAGGCAGTTGAATCCTCATTTGTCATCGCGAACCAGATACAAACTTGTATTATAGGTGCGCGTGTCATCAGTTGTAACGATAAAATTGCTGAATGGCGTGATGGTCAACCTGTTATCTGGGCATCTGTTACATTTAAGATGGTTTCGGATGATTCGCAAAAGCTTGGCGCATAGTATAATAAGCTGAAAATAAAAATGATTTGGTCATTATTTGGATTGAGTAATTTTATTCGAGTGGTCAAGAGGGCTTATGATGCGATATATGATAGTGGGTTTAGTAGCTGTGATTTTTGCAGGATGTAACACAATCGAATCTTCACCACCCCCCACATTCACACCCTTACCACCAATTATCCAACCGACAACATCTTCTGGAAACGAATGTGCATTAGTGTCCGCGAGTGGTATTCCACTTGACATTAATAGTCAACGCGCGGAAGCACCTCGTACCTTACCCAATGGAAAACCCTTCCCCGGTAAACAACCGCGTAGTGCTAACAAACAAAATAATGGCAATCAACGAAAAGATGGGCGTATCGAGGTGTTGATTCAGTTTGTTGAGGATTCTAGACCTAATGAACGAAACCAATATATTCGAGAAATTGGCGGTACATCACGTCGTGAAATTGATGCCCTAAACACCTATGTTGTTGTCCTTAAACCGAATACACAACTAGAAAGTTTACCAGAATCTCCAATTGTGATTCGGGCTGAAATCAATGAAACAGCCTCTGTTACACAACTGACACCGCCGAATGATGCACGTTATGCGGAGCAATGGTCTTTACCTATTGTTGGCTTACCCCAAGCGTGGGACAACTTACCCGAAACCAATGTCACGGTTGCTGTGATTGATAGTGGGGTTTGCCTTGACCATCCCGATTTAGTCGGACGGATAAGCGGCGGATATGATTTTGTGGATGATGATGATAACCCAATGGATGCAATGGGTCATGGTTGCGGTGTTGCAGGGGTTATTTCCGCTATTCATAATAATGGTATTGGCATTGCTGGAATCGCACCAAATACGATGATTATGCCTGTGCGTGTTTTAGATGCAGATGGGATTGGAAATTATGCAGATATTTCTGCCGCGATTATTTATGCAACAGATGAAGGTGCGGATATTATTAATCTCAGTCTAGCAGGGCAGGCATACTCGCAAGTGATGGCCGATGCTGTTGCTTATGCGATAGAAAGGGGTGTGACGGTGGTTGCGGCGGCTGGTAATCAAGGCAGTAATGGTACGTTTTATCCAGCGAGTTTTTCTAATGTGATTGCTGTGGGTTCAATTGACCCAGACTTAAATCAGAGTTCCTTTAGTAATCATGGGACAGATGTTGATATGTGGGCACCAGGGCGGGATATTTTGACGACATCTATAAATGGTGATTATGAATTTATGTCAGGAACATCGTTTGCCGCGCCTATTATTTCTGGATTATTGGCATTATCAGAAGCATCTACGACATCTATTGATACAGAAGACGGAATCGCATATATTTATCCGCCGAATGTGACTTTAGAGTGTCGCTAATAAATGATTCTTCATAATAGCTTTTCCATATAGATTTCATCGTAAAATTGGTCGCCGACTTTGAGGTCTTTATGGGATATGCCGATAGTTGTGAAGCCAAATTTTTCATATAGTCGCTGAGCAGAGGTTTGTTCAGCATTGACTGTTAGCATAACTTTGACGATTTGGGGTAGGCTGTTAATTTGTTCCAGTACTGTATTCATCAATTGTGATGCAACACCTTTCCCACGCATACTTGGCGCGACATAAACACCATAAATTGATGCAATATGTCCCGTCTTCACTCGATTTGACCAAAATGCACCCATCATCCCTACTAATTTACCATCAAAATCAGCATAAACTGTGATGTTACCCTCTCTTTGGAATGCCTTTGTGGCGCGCTCTATCCATATGGAATCGTCATATGCAACTTCTTCCTCATAACTTGAGCCAAAAGCAATCGGATCTTGTTGTAAGGCTTCTAAGCGTAGGGCTTTAAACTCCTGCCAGCGGTCTGGATTAAGTGTGATAATTGAAGTTGTCATTATGTTTATTTGCCTATATTTAACGGGCTATATGATTTCTATATCACTATATCATAGGGTAGATAAACAAAAAAAGAGTACCCAACAGATACTCTTTTTGATATTACAGTTCTCTAGATTTAGTCGTCTGAAGATTTATCTTTATTTTTCCCTGGAGCATTACAAGAGTTGCCTTTTCCATCACAACCAAACTTGTTGATACCATCATTCCCTTGATTGGACGCTTCTTCAATTTCTTCTGTACCATCGCTTAAGTCTTCAAAGTCTATACCTGTGACTTCTGGTGACCATTCTGTATCTAATGATCCATCAATTTCAACATCATCAGGTAATTCAATTTGCTCGATGATGAGCTTTCCACTAATCAAACGCCCTGGTGCAAATTCTGATGGAGAAACATCATACTGTTTCATAATTTGACCCCATCCTAAGCCTGCATCAATGCGTTGAGCGAATACTTCTGCAACTTCTATGCCTGCATAGTTTGCAATCAAATAAGCACGCGCAATTTCACCAAATCCAATTTCAGAGTCTGCCCATCCCATGATATCAGTATATTCAACGCCTAGACCTTCTGCAAGCGCTGTGCCGACAGGGTGGTTATCGTTAGGGTCTATTTCTTCAACCTCACCATCATATGATTCAACTGAAATGATGCTCATGGTCACGTCATCTGCCAAAACAACTGTGATGGAAACAGCTTCACCTTCTACAAAAAGTGTGATGTCGATATCTGTTGTAAGCCAATAAGCAACACCATCAATAAGGATGTATCCATCACCTAACCCAGTTACTGTTCCAACAATGACTGTTCCTGTTGGAAAGGACTCTATGCTTTCATCTGTATCTTGCGCCATAACACTAAGATTGATAGCAAAGAGCATTAGAATTGATAGAAAAGTAAAAATTCGTTGGTTTTTCATTGTGATTGACTCCTATATTTTAAATACATTCATTATCTATATCGGAGCTAATTGCTAGATGTTACATTCACTATCTTGAATCGCTTTAATATAAAGGATTTTGTCATGAAGTTATGATTTTGGCTTTAGTATGAATTAATTAATCCATTAATTTATATTACAATTCAGGTTTTCAAAAAATCAATGTTTTTTTGGAAATCTTATGTAACATTGCATTGTTTTTAGTGATTTAATAAACGTATATCAATTATTTCTTCATGGACAAGTTGTCATATTATAAGGAGTCCAAAATGCCTAATAAAAAAAGATGGCAAGAACTAGAAAGTGGTCAAGCTTTAATGGAGTATTGGCCAACTATCCCTGCTGCAATCATGATTATCATCTCAGCTGGGTTAATTTCAAACTTTGTACGGGGTGCATTTGATGATACTACAGATGTGCTTTATCGTTCGAGTGCTGGTGTAGAATTAGAAGTTTGTGAAACGACAGATGACCAAGTTGGTCAAGACTCAGAAGTTGTTGATAATCACTTAATTGAGCTTGTCAGCAGTCATTTTGATGGTGAAAATACAACTGTTGTCTATCGTGTTACATCAGCCGAAGATCCTTCATGTGCTGATGATGAGAAACAAAAAGGTAATAATGGTGTTGGCAATGGTGAAGATGGTCAACCTCCTGGAAATCCTCCAGTAAACGATGGTGCAGGCACTTCCCCAGGTAATCCAGGCAACAAGGGTGGGGCTGATAAGACTGATACAGGTACGACAGATACTGCTTCTACAGATAGTAGCGGTGACACGGCTGCACTAGACAGTTGGGTACTAGGCTTATCAAAAGATGTTGCTGACAATATCATTGACCAAAGCGAAAGTGGCGATTGGGTCAGTAATGATACTGAAACAGGCGCTACAGGTATTAAATTTGATACAACATACAGTGATCCAGACAATGTATGCACGGTTGATGAGAAACAAAAAGGTAATAATGGTGTTGGCAATGGTGAAGATGGTCAACCTCCCGGAAATCCTCCAGTAAATGATGGTGAAGGTACATCCCCAGGTAACCCTGGAAATCAGGGTGGGGCGGATACTACAGAT
>CAYGTY010000074.1:18881-26182 GCA_964352825.1 uncultured Anaerolineaceae bacterium | reverse complement strand
CGTTCCTCCGCATCTCTGCGTTAGGCTTTTGAACTACCCCCATGTCCGAATGTTAAATGAAACAGCTATATATAGCGTGCTTGAATTTTGTCGCGTATATCAGCATAAGACGAAATACCATATTCAGGTGGCATATGTGTTTGCCAGCGACTGTCAATCGTTGCAATCAGTTCCGTAGATAAATGTGCTTTATGCCCACCGACTTTTCCCGATTTCACCTTACTGGTTGTTGCCTTAGGGGGTAAGTTCATCGGTGCGTTGCGATATTTCCGTATCAGATGGTCATCAAATTGGCTGTCATGGGCTTTCATAAACTCAAACGAGGCATTCCGCCGCACAATCTCAAATAACTCATCATCCAGCATGATTCCCATAAATTCTGCAATCAAGCGTATTGCGCTATCAAAGTCAGCCTTCATATCCTCATAACATAAAAACAAGACATCAGGGTTATCAAACTGACTCCACCATGAACTGACATGTTCCCAATAATAATTTTCTTTCAGATATTGGTCTTGGATATACGCTTCCAGCGAAATGGCAGATGTATCAAATATCCAATTCCCTAAAAAGTTATAATCCGAGACAATAACATCTTTTGGGTCACGGATGGTATAAATATATCGCGCACCTTTTGGGATTTTGTCCCATGTTCGATGGCTCTTAAACAAGCGCGGTTCAGCTTTTTGAGGAGTGTGTATATCAACGCCTGTATCATATGCCATATTCAGCCACGGGACGACTTCCATGATTTCGACAAAGTCCATATCGCCACGAGTTCTCAGACTATGGGTGATTTGTTGTGTCCAAGTTGTACCTGACTTTGCAAAAGGTGATATAAAAATATCAGATGGTTGGGCGACAAATGCGTCGGCAATGGCTTTGCCTTCATCTGTTTGAAAGTGCTTGAATTTTTCATTGAGTTCATCAAGCGTTGTTGCTAATTTCTTTTTTTGCATCATTTCTCCAAGCGATAAAAGAATTAGAATACTGTATGGATGTTGCCATGTCTGCGCCCGTGGGTGAACATCTAAATTCGACCCTTGTATCTTTAACGGAGTGCCGTCCATGTTGGTAGAAGATAATTAATCTCCTCAGGAATCGGGGTCAATAAATAAACATCAACATAGTGATACCACGCTTCCCAATCTTCATCACTATAACCGAGGTCAATCCAATAAGATGAACTACGTGGACCGCCCGTATCCGCCATCATACCCACACCATATCCTGGGACATACATCTGTGTCCGCCACGGGATGATTTTGGGGTCTGCACCGATAATTCCCTTTTCTAACTTCGCGCCAATGGCTGTTACATCATCGCCACCGAGGGCTTCGGGATGATAACTCGTGGCATAAACACGAAACGTCCGCCAATATTGACGTGGACCTTCGGGTGTATCAATGGTCTGCAAGACAATATTTGTTCCATAAGCGATAACCTCATTGGTCGGGTTTTGGGTGATGACACTGCTTTCATCACTGCGACTAATTTCAATACCGTTTTCATAACGAATACGTGTTGTTGACTCACTGATACCATTTTGTCCTGTTTGAATAACAGCCTTTTCATCAAGATTCATTTCGGCAGAAGATTGATAAATAACCTCATAGGGGATTGTCTCTGTGCTTGTCACAACTTCTTCTGTCACCCGCACAATCTCAATCGTCATGCCTTCCGTCACAGGGGTTGAGCTATCAGGTTTGACGTAATCTAAGCCAAATAGAGGGGCGTTCATCTCACTCAGTACATCGGCGACGGTGGTTGCATTTGTCCGTGCTGATACGGTTACACCATCAACTACTAATTCAATCGGCAAGGCGCGGTCTATTATGATGGTCATATTATCCATCAGGGCTGTATCGGAGGCAGGCGATACCCTATCCGTCAAATACAGTGTAATCCCTGCTTCAAATAAAGCAGATTCAACCGTTTTTGTATTCGTACGTAGGGTCGAACTGATACCATCATCAATAATGATTAGATTGAGTGCTGTCCATATCTCTATCGAGCTTGCAGGGACTGTCCAGAGGGGTAATGTCTCTAAGGTTGCCCATGTCCCGTCAACACGAACTTCGTCATTCGCCGATATGGTGATTCCTGCACTATTGATAATATCCAGTGGGTTATTAAAAGGCGTATTGATACTACGCGCCTCCCCATTAATTGTGAGCGTTACATCACGGGTACGGCTAATTGTAATGGTCATACCATTAGTGAGCGTATCAGTTAAGGCAGGTGAAACAGTATCGCCACTGGGTATAGCAATTTGATTCTCATTTAAAACATCCGCAATTGTGCTTGCATGAGTTTGAATCGTCTGCACATCTCCGCTAATATTCAGCGTCACAGATTTGAGGGCAGGGCTTCCAATTGATGTGACGGTTTGGGGTGTTGGTGGACGTAAGAGTATGGCGAGCGTTAAGCCCAAGGTCAGCAGTGTAGACCCCATAACAGCTAATAATATCCAACGTCCGCGATGTTTCCACCAGCGTTGGCGTAACACAATAGGATTCGGCTGAGTATCTTCCCAGCTTGGGCGACGTGGTTGTGTGTCTTCAGGTAAGATAGGTGGTTGATACATACTGTCAAAATAACTAATTTATCAAGACCCTGAGTTTACCCGTGAACCTCAAAATGTGTAGGTTAATTCACTAAATGAGATGAAGTATCAATTAGGGATTGACCCCTATCTTGTGTTATTTATAATGAGACAAAGTATCATTTAGAAAACAGAGGTAAAAAATGAAATTGATAACACGCTTTATGATTATATTTGGATTGTTAGTGTTGAGTGTATCGGCTTATGCACAAGATACAGACCTCAATATCGTCGCATCCCATAGCATTCTGGCTGATGTGATTCAAAATGTGTCAGGGGATTTGAACACGGTTACATCACTTTTGCCTGTTTCTGCTGACCCCCATAGCTTTCAACCCAGCCCATCCGATTTGATTACTGTTGCATCGGCGGATATGGTTTTTGTAAACGGAGCATTATTTGAAGAAACACTACTGGATGCGATTGAAAATGCAGGTGAAGGCAATACCCTCATTAATGTATCGTCTTGTGTTGAGATTATTCCAATTGGTGTTACACATGACCACCACGACCACGGCGACGAAGATCACGAACATGGTGACGAAGACCACGACCACAGCGACGAAGACCATGACGAACACGGCGACGAAAATCATAATTTAGATGATTTGTGTGATGAACATTCTGTACAGTTAGATGGCGTTGCGATAGAAGGCTCGCTTGGGCGTTTATTTGAAATTGATTGTACAGAAGACCATAGTGAGGGTGGCTGTGACCCACATGTGTGGCTGAATCCCGAAAATGTGATGTTGTGGACTCTGTTGATACGTGATGAGTTAATTGAAGCTGACCCTGATAATGCAGAATTTTATATCTCCAATGCCAATAAATATGTGGAGCAATTAAGTGAACTTGATTTAGAGATTACTAATCTTGTGGATAGTTTGCCCCAAGACGCGCGGATACTGGTTACAAACCATGACTCAATGGGCTACTTGGCGCATCGCTTTGGATTTGAAATTATCGGTACAGTGATTCCGAGTGGCTCAACAGTGGCTGAACCCAGCGCACAAGCCATTGCACAACTGATTGATGTGATTCGAGCGGAAGCTGTCCCCGCTATTTTTAGTGAGACAACTGTCAACGATACGATTATTCGGACTGTCGCTGATGAAACAGGTGCGGAGATTGTCCTCCTCTATAGTGGTAGTTTAGGGGCAGAGGATAGCCCAGCCAGCACCTATCTCGATTATATTCGCTATAATTACACAGCGATTGTTGAGGCGTTATATTCTCAGTAAGACTTATGCACCGATAATTTGATTGTTGCATGGGGTGTTTCGCGCTATGTTATGGCTATTGTGATTGCCTTAACTGTGAGGACACCCGATGCCCCATTGGAGAAGGTATAGGAACAAAAAAAGGCACAACGATGTTTTGTCATGCCCTTCAATAATCAAATCAAAAATAATCCTAGGTCACGCGATGGCAAGCCACAAAGTGTCCGGGACGAACCTCGACCAATGGTGGGTCTGGTTCTTGGTGGCACAAATCAAAGGCGACAGGGCAACGGCTATTAAAGTTACAGCCTGTTGGTGGGTTAGCAGGATTCGGTAAATCACCCGAAATAATAATCCGTTGGCGACTTTCTTCTACAAATGGGTCAGGCACAGGGACAGCCGATAATAATGCCTGTGTGTAGGGGTGTTGTGGATTGTCATAAACATCATCCACAGGACCAAGTTCAACCATTTTACCCAAATACATCACCGCAACACGGTCACAAATATGGCGTACCATACTCAAATCATGTGCAATAAAGAGGTAAGTTAAGCCCATTTCTTGTTGCAGTTCTTCCATCAAGTTAACAACCTGCGCTTGAATCGATACATCCAATGCAGAAATCGGTTCATCAGCCACAATGAAGCTCGGTTGTAATGCCAAAGCACGTGCGATACCAATACGTTGACGTTGACCACCCGAAAATTCATGGGGGTAACGGTTGATGAAATAAGGGTTCAGACCCACACGTTCCATCAATTGTTCGACATATTGTTGGCGTTCTTTTTTGTTGGGATACATATTGTGGATTTGAAGCGGTTCACTCACAATACTGCCGACAGTCATACGGGGGTTGAGTGATGCAAATGGATCTTGGAAGATAATCTGCATTTGTTTACGCATTTGACGGAGTTCATTGCCACCCATTGTAGATAGCTCTTGTCCTTCAAATTTGACGCTACCTTCGGTTGGACGATACAACTGCAAAATCGTCCGTCCAGTGGTACTCTTACCACAACCCGATTCACCAACAAGACCGAGTGTCTCACCACGAATCACATTGAAGCTAATTCCATCAACAGCGCGTACAGCACCAACTTGACGTTGGAAGACAATCCCTGCTGAAATGGGGAAGTGTTTCTTTAAGCCGTTTACTTCTAAGATATGATCATCAGGATTGAGCTTTTTCTTCCCGATTTTTACCAAGGCTTCTTCATTAGACATTTTGTGCTACCTCCTCACGGATATCCGCCCAGCATGACATAATATGCTGTTCGCCACCATCATGTCCCGGTACAGTTTCTAATGGTGGTTGATCCGTCCAACATTTTTCTAAATTTAAACGTTCCCGTACATCACAACGTGGTGCAAACGGGCAACCCACAGGTTCATTCCGCATATCAGGGGGTGAGCCTTCAATCTGAATGAGTTTTTCTTCACCGCTAGAATCTAAACGCGGTAGGGATTTTAATAAGCCACTGGTATATGGATGACGGGTGTCACCAAATACAGTATGTGCTGTTCCTGATTCCATGATTCGTCCACCGTACATCACTTGAATACGGTCGGCAATACCTGCGACCACACCCAAGTCATGGGTAATCCAAATCATCGCCATATTGAATTCATCTTTAAGTTGTTTGACCAATTCAATAATTTGCGCCTGAATCGTCACATCCAACGCCGTTGTCGGTTCATCTGCAATCAATAATTTAGGATTACAGGACAAACCCATCGCGATCATCACACGTTGACGCATACCACCCGAAAATTGATGTGGGTAATCATCTAAGCGACGATACGCATCAGGAATCCCGACCATATCCAACAAATCAGCCGCGCGTTTACGGGCTTGTGAGTTGTTCATGCCTTCATGTAATTTTAGGGATTCAGTAATTTGTGTACCAATAGTCAAAACAGGATTCAGTGAAGTCATGGGGTCTTGGAAAATCATTGCGATTTCTTTACCCCGAATCAGACGCATTTGTTCAGCTTTTAATTTAAGTAAATCACGTCCTTCAAACATTACTTCACCAGACTCGATTTTGCCGGGAGGGCTAGGAATCAATCCCATGACAGCAAGTGAACTCACGCTCTTACCACTACCACTCTCACCCACAATACCGAGCGTTTCGCCCTCTTCAATTTCATAGGAAACACCATTAACAGCGTAAACAGTGCCTTCCTGAGTATAGAATCTAACAACGAGGTCTTTTACCTCTAGTATGACGCTCAATGCGCTACCCTCCTTACAGAACAAAATCTCTTTTAGAAATAGGTTTAACTTTAGAGAGTTTGCCCGACTAATGTTCAGTTGTCAAGCAAATAAAAACACATCTCTGATGGACAAAGATGTGTGCAATATTACCAAAAAACTTCGGAATTTACCACAAATGACCTAATTGTGGTCTTAGTTACTTATTTTTAACGGTGCAATTTGTACCATTTAATGGTTTCTCGCAGTCCTTCGCGGAAGTCTGTTTGTGAAATAAAGCCAAATTCTTCCTCTGCGCGCGAGACATCTAATTTGCGACGGGGTTGTCCATTGGGTTTCGATGTATCCCAGCGCAATTCACCTTCAAAACCCACTTCATCCGCAATGATTTCCACGAGGTCTTTAATGCTAATCTCGAAAGCACTGCCCAAATTCACAGGTTCACTACTATTATAATCTTCTGCCGCCAGTACAATCCCGCGTGCCGCATCCCGTACAAATAAGAATTCGCGAGTCGGTGAGCCATCACCAAATAAGCTAACGAATTCCTGTCCTGCTTCTTTTGCATTCATCATCTTACGAATCACATCAGGAATCACATGTGCTGATTTTTCGTCAAAGTTATCATGCGGTCCATAGAGATTCACGGGCAAAATGTGAATGGCGTTATATCCGAATTCTTGGCGATAGGCTTGGCTCTGTACTAATAGCATCTTTTTGGCAAGCCCATAAGGCGCATTGGTTTCTTCGGGATAGCCATTCCAGATGTCATCTTCCTTAAATGGAATCGGCGTAAACTTCGGATAGCTACAGATTGTCCCAATCCCGACAAATTTTGTTATGCCTGCTCGCCGTGCATGTTCAAGCAGCAATGTCCCCATCATGATATTGTCATAGAAGAATAACCCTGGGTGTTCACGATTGATACCAATACCACCAACAGTTGCCGCTAGATGAATCACCATCGTTGCAGTGGGGTTATCCTCAAATAATTGGATAACAGCCGATTTATCCCGCAAGTCATAGTCTGCACTACGCGGAACAACCACCTGTGATACACCTTTAGATTCCAATTCTTCCACCACATGACGACCCAAAAAGCCCGCACCACCTGTTACAATCACAACTTGTTCTTGCCAGAAGTTGTCACTCATTCTTTTTTCCTTCGTTATTTGTTTCCAGTGTCCAATATACACACAGTTTAACACGATTGCGCTGTATGTATGATAGAGACGTGTTTATCTTTAGAAATCTTTTACA
>CAYGTY010000074.1:0-18781 GCA_964352825.1 uncultured Anaerolineaceae bacterium | reverse complement strand
TTATGTATGTCGTGGTTGAACATCGTCGGTTAGCTCAGGTAAGTCGTCAAAATCACCAACCTCAACCAGATACATATTGGCATAGCTGGTCAGGTCTGATGAGTATAAGACATACTTGCCATCAGGTGTGAAGCGTGGGTGTGGATGGGCATGTTGGTCATTAAAGGTACTGCGATGATACGATAGAATACGCGGTCCTGTATATTGCTCACCATCCCATTTGAACAATTGAATAAAGGGTTGGGATACACCTTGATGCGTAAATACTGCCGCTGGAGACCCATCCCCGACAATCAAGGATTCATCGAGACTACAGAAATGTGTTGAACGATACGGAAAGCGCACCTCGACAGGGTCGCTATTGTCCCAGTTACAATACCCAAATACGTGTTCACCTTCACCACTACGCGGATGTCCATGATAACCAATCCGTTTCCCATCAGCAAACCAATATTCATGTCCAATCGTATAATCCAGACCATCATCTTGAGGGCGAATTTTCCACGTTTCACCTGTTTCGATATTTAACCCCCAAATACGTTGCTCAACCAGATACCACGGTCCTTCATGACAGTAGGTCATGATATGCGGTAGGCTGGGTGATGTATTGATATGTGTTATATAACGATGGTCTTCGTGAATGACTTCCACTTGCCCTGTAGCAACTTCGATGCGGATAATTTGAGTCAGCAATTTGGCATGAAAGCGATCATGAAATTCAGAATAGGCAAAACCGATAGACGCATTATCGTTGTGGAGTGGGGCTTCGATACGTGTGATGACATACTTGCCGTCCGCCGTCGCATTGACCAACTCGCCCTGCTTCATATTATCGGGTGCATGATACAAGATGCGATCTTCATAAGTTTCAGGATTGGTCTCATAGACAGCATTGTTATGCCAATAATAGAGTCGTTGATTGACTTTACTCCAGCTTGCCCGATAACGGATATTGCCATCAAAGTCCGTGATTTGTGTAATCTTCCCATCAATCAAATCATAGCGGAACAGGTTACTTTTATTATCGCGGTCAGAGTTAAAGTAAAAGGATTGATCATTATTATCCCAGCAAGGGTCGGTAAAATAAAAGTGATTAGAATGTCCCAAATAATTAGTGAGTTGATGGACCTCACGCCCACTATAAGCATCAATATAGCGAAATTGCGTATCATGAAAAATCTGTTGTTTAGTCATTTATTTGCCTTGTCATGATGATTATGTGCATCTGGGTAAGCCCTAGTTGTCTAACGTAAAATCCTCTAAGGAACATCACTATGAGTTTACTCAAATTACGCTGTAAAATCGATAATTCCTTTCTTACACAAACAACATATCGTAAGAGTCGATACAATGTGCATCTGGATACGGCTCAAACAAAATCATGAAATTATCATAATTGGGGTTCATTTTTTAATCCCTACGAAAGAATTAGGTTTTATACTGTAGGTGTCTGTTTGAAAAAGAGAGAATATCATATCATGGAAAATATAAGAAAACCTTCATTATGGCTAGGCGCACTCATCGGTGGATTATTAACTGCCCCTGTCATTGCGCTTATGTTTTTAGCTGACCAAATCGCAGGATTACCATTTATACCCTTCGATGTGTTTGACTTTGTATCACGGAATTTACCGGGGGGATTATTAACCTTTGGTATTGATACGATGGTAGATTTGATTATTAACTTTAACTTGGGCGAAACCTCAACTGCTGCCAAAACCGCCGAACAACTCATGGGCTTAGGTGCATTTCTTGGTTTAGGTATCGTGCTGGGTGTAATCTTCTTCTTTGTTGTCAATCGCAGTAAAGCCACATTACGCTCCCTTTACCCAGGGATGATTTTGGGTTTAGGTTTTGGCGCAGTGATGATTTTGATTTCCTCCCAAGTTAATCTGACTGCAACCGCACCGGGTGTCGTCCAACTCATATGGGTGTTGCTGGTATTTGTCGGTTGGGGTGTTGCCCTCAACTGGATTTATAATGACCTCGCTCATAGTGAAGCCAAAACCAAAATTGATGAAACCACAGGTGAAACCGTTACTGTCGAAGCCCTCGACCGTCGTCAATTTATGGTCAAAGTCGGTGGCGCAACTGCTACTCTGACTGTTATTGGGGCTGGACTCGGTTCATTATTAGGCAGTCGCCCTGGGGAAGGCTCAGTTGTTCCTGAATTACCTGTCGAAGATATTGCTGATGGTACAGGAAATGTTCTTCCGAACCAAGTCGAAGGTAATTTGCAACCTGCTCCCGGAACACGTCCAGAATATACACCATTAGACGACCACTATCGTATCGACATTAGCTCACGCCCACCTGTGATTAACTCCAGTGAATGGACATTGGATGTCACGGGTTTAGTTGAAAATCCAGTCAACTTATCCTTACAAGAACTCTATGCACAATTTGACCGTAAAGATCAATTTGTTACTCTGTCTTGTATTAGTAACCGTATCGGTGGCTCATTGATTAGTACCACCAAATGGTCGGGCTTTAGCATGAAAGAATTCCTCGACCTTGTGCAACCCAAGTCTGATGCTGTTGCGATGAAAATTACAGGCGCGGATGACTTCGATGAATATGTTTTGCTCGATACGGTGAACGGTGATGATCGCGTTATGTTTGCTTATGAATGGGATGACCAACCTTTAAAACAAAAACATGGTTTCCCACTCCGCATCTATATCCCAGACCATTACGGGATGAAGCAACCGAAATGGATTGAAAGCATCGAATTTGTTGACCAATGGGAAGAAGGCTATTGGGTACGTCGTGGCTGGAGTCGTGATGCAATCGTCAACACCGTCTCTGTTGTGGATACTGTCGCAACCGATTCTATCTTACAAGAGGGTGATAGCTATATCGTGCCAATTGGTGGGATTGCTTATAGTGGTGCAAAAGGCATCTCCAAAGTCGAAATCAGTATTGATGGAAATGATTGGGTCGCAGCCGATTTACGCCAACCCTTAAATGCACTCACATGGGTCATCTGGCGTTATGATTGGAAATTCCAAGAAGGATCATATAAATTTGCAGTCCGTGCCTATGATAATGATGGCAAGCTCCAAAGTATGGAAACACGCGGAACACGTCCAGATGGCGCAACAGGTGTCCACTCAGAAAGCGCATCTATGCCACTCTTGAGCGACCTCGAAGCCGCAACCGAATCTTAAATCACAAAGCACTTTAAAACCACAAGCCCTGAGCGAATACCTCAGGGTTTTTGTTTATATATCTGTTTTGCAGATATTTTTGCACCCTCTCCGAATGTAAAACCTGATAAGTTTTGAGAAATATTTTTTGATGTATATCCTGAACCTCGGACAATGCAAACCGTTGTTCCACAGGGTTTTGTAGGATTGGCGACCTGTACCAGCCGTTGATTTGTTCAAATTTATTTTGAGGCTTTACACAAAGAACCTGTTTGCAAGCAGGTTCTTTTGTTTTCAGCCCATTATTTTTCTGTAAATCTGAATATACATTCGCTCATTACTCGCTATAATGGGCACGTTCATAATTGATTTTTAATGGAGAAGCAAAATGACTTTTTTGGATCAAGCAAAAGCCTTAGAAGACCAGATTATCTCATGGCGACGTGATATTCATATGCACCCCGAGTTGGGATTTGAAGAAACCCGTACCTCACGCTTGGTGGCGGATACCCTCAAAGAGATGGGGATTGAAGTTGAAGTTGGCGTTGCAGAGACAGGGATTGTCGCACGGATTGGTGAAGGCTCGCCTCGCATTGGGATTCGTGCTGATATGGATGCGTTACCGATTGATGAAGCCAATGATGTGCCTTATAAATCACAAACCCCCGGCGTGATGCACGCTTGCGGACACGATGCCCACACTGCGATTTTATTGGGTGTCGCCCGTATGTTGACCGAAATGGAAGACCGCCCACAAGGGGAAATTCGTTTGCTCTTCCAACCGAGCGAAGAAAAATGGCGCGACTCCGATGGGCATAGCGGGGGTAGTTTGATGGTCGAACAAAAAGCAGCCGACGGTCTTGATGCTGTGATTGCTTTACATGTCTCCAGTACCGACCCAGTCGGGCAAGTGTCTATCACCCCTGGGAATGCACTGGCGGCAGTTGATAGTTTTGAAGCGACAATTATAGGTGAAGGCACACATGGGGCAGCACCCCATAATGGTCTTGACCCGATTTGGATTCAGGCACAGGTTATTAATGCCATTCAAGCGATTCGCTCCCGTCGCCTCAACCCAACCGATTCCTCAGTGATTACTGTGGGTGCGATTCATGCAGGCTCAGCCCCCAATGTTATCCCAAGTGAGGTTAAGTTATTGGGGACAATCCGTAGCTATACCGAAGAAGTTCGCTCGGAACAACACCGCCTCTTAGAAGAAGCCTTTGCGTTATCGCGTCACTTTGGTGGAGATTATACCCTCGAAATTTCACGCGGGTATCCATCAATGTATAACGACCCTGATGTTGCCGACCTGATGCGCGAAGTCAGTGTTGATTTAATTGGCGAAGATAATACTAAAGAAGGACAACCGGGCATGGGTGCAGAAGATTTCTCGTATATGTCCCAAAAAGCTCCCGGCACAATGATTATGCTTGGTGCAAAATATGATGATACGAACCGCCCACATCATAGCCCAATCTTTGATATTGATGAAAAAGCCTTCCATGTTGGTGCAGCTGTTCTGGCAGAAAGTGCGATTCGCTTACTCAAGCAAAAAGCATAGCCCTAATCATTCTCAACCCAGTGTGAGGCAATGTCTTACACTGGGTTGAGAATATCATTGATTATCTCAATGTAGAGCCCTGTTAAGATTTAGAAATAAATTTTGACTATACCTTGAGTCTCAGACAAGGCAAGCTTTTGTACCTACAGGGTTTCGTAGGGCTGGTGACCTGTCCCAGCCGCCGATTTATCTCCAATTTACTTCGAGACTTTACTGATTGCGTTTGTCGTGAGTATTTGGTAATCCCTTAATATTGTCAAATAATAAAAAGTGCTGAGGGACTCGTTGCTAACTGGCTTAAATGCAACTCTGATTATGTATTGAGTACCCGTTGAACTTCTTGCTCCCATGTTCCAGCGACCTGAACGCCGTGTTCTTTCATACCGCCTGATGAATCATCACCTGTCAAATAAGGACGTTTGCCCAGTTCATACCCACTCTGAGCCGTCTTATCCATCTCGCCATTGATGAAGTGCAAAGCGACTCCCGCGCGTTCAGCATCGGTTGTATTCGCTAACGTACAATGGGCGACACCATAAGCAAAAAACGCAACTCCACCAGCAGGTAACTCTACAGGGACAACATGGTCTTCAGGTGGATAACAACGGATATGATGGTCACTTTCAGGGTCACGGCTATGTTCATATCGTTCATGAAAGCTACGTGGAATAACATGAATTGTTCCATTCGCGATGGTCGCCTCATGTACCGCAGTCCACATGGCAGTCCCTTTGAGTGGGTTCTCGATTTGGAAGTAAGCGTTATCTTGATGCCAGTTTGTCCCACTGCCTTGTTTGGCAGGTTTCAAAAATACTTGGTCAAGATGTAAGACAACAGGGTCGCCGATTAATTGACGAACAGCTGAAATGGCTTTTTGGGCAAAGGGCATCGCACGATAAAAGTCGCTATGCGGATACATTGGGCAGAGTTGCAAATTAACTTTTTCATCGGTGGGTGTTATTCCATCACCTGCGCGCGCTACATTGCGTAATAAACCAACATCCTTGAGGCGGTCAAGCTCTTTTTGCATCGCCTGTACTTCTTGCTCTGACCAAAAATCGAGCTTAGCGACCCATCCCTCTTCATAAAATTGTTCAATTTCAGATTTTGTAAACATCAATAAACACCTTCTCAAATATCTAAGTATCGCTCATCTGAGTATATCCAAGTTTTCTATAAGCTGTAAACAAGAGGCGTAGCTTAAATTTATCCATGACATTTTCTAAAATCTCACATAAATCTTATGGAGATGGGTATACGATAGACCTACGCCTATGCTATGATGTGTGATAATTAAACCACTCAGTGAACAGACACTTATGACAACAATTCTACTCATTCGACATGCAGTAAATGACTTTGTAAAAACGGGTAAATTAGCGGGTTGGACACCTGGTGTACATCTCAATGAAGAGGGTCAAGCCCAAGCCGAAGCACTCGGTTTACGGTTGGCTGATGCTTCCATTGACCATATCTACGCCAGTCCAATTGACCGCACGATGGAAACGGCTCAAGCGATTGCCCAACATCATGCCCACCTCACAGTCGAAGAAAATACAGATATTGGCGAAGTCCTATATGGTGATTGGGAAGGCAAGAAGATTGATGACCTGCGCCGACGCAAGATGTGGGATGTTGTGCAAGAATATCCATCACGGGCATACTTCCCTAATGGAGAAACGATGCGTGGGGTACAGGTGCGGATTGTGAATGCGGTTGAAGGCTTCGTCCAAAAACACCCCAACCAGACCATCGCCCTCGTCTTTCATGCTGACCTGATTAAAATGACCTTGGCACACTATTTAGGGATGCACCTTGATGTCTTCCAGCGGATTGTCGTCTCGCCTGCGTCTATTAGTACCATCCATTTAGGACACAGTCGTCCATTTGTGATGACCATGAACGACATTGCACATGTCTTGGAATTGAATAAAAAACGAAAAGCAGAAGAAGAAGAACAAAAGAAAGCAGAGGGTCGAGACAATGGCTAATGTAATAGAACTCAATCCTGTCGATTTTGTAACTGTCGGCACAATCGGACCAAAAGGGCAACGTACTTTCCATCTACAAGCAGGGCAAGATACGCGGATTATCTCATTTACAATTGAGAAGGAACAAGCACGCGGTCTAGCCGAAGCAATTAAAGAATTACTAGATGATATTGATGAGCGTGATGATGTCGAGACTGAGGCGGATTTCACTCGTTTAGACATGGATTTACGCGAACCGATTCAACCGCTATTCCGCATCTCACAAATGGGCTTGGCTTATGAAGCAGACGACAATCGTGTGATTTTGATTGCCCAAGAGTTTGTCCCATCAACAGGTGAATTTGATGATGACGAAGAAGATGATGATGACGACTTTAGCTTTAGCGCAGATGACGGTGGAGACCCCAGTGTTGTGCGGATGTGGTGTACACGTGAGCAAATGAAAGCACTCAGCCTACACACCATTGATACCGTGAAATCTGGTCGTCCTGATGCCAAACAAAATGGACGTATCATCTACTATTGGACATGATTTTTTGCTTTGAGAATATAGCCTTGTGTCCCTAAATCGTGAAGATTATAGGGACTGGCTTACTATCTGCTTCGTAAAATATAGCGACTTTTGCATTTTTATGTCGTCTTATGACATACTCCCCCACCTAAAATCGTTAGCTTTTACCATTAAATTAATAGAACCTCTTCCATACAATACCAAGGCATAAAAATATTATTCAGATACTAAATGATTGTTTATTTTATCTATCAAATTTGTTAAATTTTCCCTATAATAGAAGAGTTTTTTGCAAAATATGACATTTCTTTAAAAATAGGTTAAATTTAATAAACGAAATTGTACCATTTGTCACAATCGTAGGGGAGCTTTACGTGAAGCGGTTTGCATGGATAGCCATTATTACATTAATTTTAGCAATACCATTTACTCTTGCAGTAACACAAGAGGAAGAAACAATTACGCTTGATATTATCGGTTTAGATTCTACCGATTTGTCAGCGGTGACAGTCAATACCAGCGTTTTAGATGCTAAAGGGCAGTTGGTCTCTGGTTTAGGCGTTGATGATTTTAGCGTCGGTGGTGATTTAGAGAATATCGCTACAGTCGTCAAAGTCGAAAACGTTACAGATGACAACCTTGCTTTTGCGAGTGTGCTGGTAATTGATACGAGCAGTAGTATGAGTGGATCCCCACTAGAATCTGTCAAACAAGCAGCCCGTAATTATATCGGAGCGCTAGGTGTCAATGACCCTGTTGCGATTGTCTCGTTTAATTCGACAGTTCGATTAGCACAAGATTACACCACAGATAAAACGCTATTACTCAATGCGATTGATACTGTAGCATTTGGTGGAACAACTGCTTTATATGATGCGACCTTACGCGGTATCGAAATCGCGAATGATGCTCCACTTGAACGTCGGGCTGTGGTCATCCTCAGTGATGGTGGCGAATATGGAACAAGCCCAGAAGTCCCTGCCAGTGTATCGACCCGTGAAGATAGTGTCCAAGCATCAACCATTAGCGGTGTACCTGTTTATACAATTGGGTTAGGCTGGAATGTTGATACACGCTTCCTTGCATCCATCGCATCAGAATCCAATGCGGGTTTCTTTGAATCTCCGAGTCCAGATGAATTACTCGCGATTTATGATAATCTCGCTTTCTTGTTCCGTTCCCAATATATCGTGACCATAGATGTACCTGTTCCAGAAGATGGGACACGCTATAACTTCACATTGAAGGCAACAACACCTGAGGGATTATCAGCAGAAGGTAGCGCAACCCTCCGCGCACCTGTACCTGTTCCAGTCTTGTCATTACCTGCTGACCTCTTTACAGAAGCTCTGATTGATACAACCGTCGTGACTGCCAATGTGGTTGCGGATGATGAGGTTGCTAGTATCGAATACTTGATTGGTGAAACCGTTGTCTCGACAACTGAAAGTTACACCATTGAGCCTGCAACAACAGCCCCCGGAACTTATACATTAGATATTCGTGTGACGGATGTTGACGGCGATGTCGGTACATTATCATCTGACTTTGTCATTGCGGCACTACCACCGACGGTTTCGTCCGATTTTGCACCTGAGGTAGGGACAACCCTATCCGAACCTACACTGATTACTGTATCAGCAGGTGGACAAACCGATATTACAGAAGTCGAATTTGTGATTGATAATGTGGTTGTGGCAACTGATACAGAAGCACCTTATGAATACACACTCGATCCATTCACACTTGCACCTGATGGACACATTTTGACAATCCGTTCAACCAATGCAGGTGAACAAACAACCGCCGTAGATACAGCCTTTAGTGTTGCGTCCTTAACACCACGCATCGAAGTCTCAGGCTTATCCGCAGAAACAGTCTTATCAGACGCAATTTCAGGTACAGTTGTTGCTGTTGGACAATCATCGATTACCATCATCAGCGTTGAGCAAGGTGAAACCATAATAGCCAGCATCGCAGATTCAGACTCACTTGGGTTTGAGGTGAATGCACTTGACTTTGAACCGGGGACAGCCTCTATCGATATCACAGCAGTTGATACAAATGGTGAAACAACAATAGAAACGCTAAGTTTTGGTGTTGCGGCATTACCACCAACAGTCGATATTACTGGACTGACAGCCGATGATGTGATTACAGGTGATGTCACTGTTACCGTTGCAGGTAGTGGGCAGACAGAAATCACATTGATTGATATAGCCTATGATGGCGGTACAGCAGAAACAATCATTGGTAACTCATTCACAATCCCTGCTGATAGCTTGGGTGATGGTGAACACGATGTAAATGTGATTGTCACCAATGCAGGTGGTCAAAGTACCAGTGTGGAAATTCCATTTACTGTGAGTTTACCACCTACCCCAACGTTCACACCTGAACCAACCGATACAGCCGAGCCAACGGATACAGTTGAACCAACCGATACAACTGAACCCACTGAACCAGCTGATACAATTGAACCAACGGCAACAGATACAGTCGAGCCGACTGAAACCCATACACCGAACCCAACCGAAACTGCCGAAGCAGCGGCGCAAGTTGCAGAAGAAGAAACCGTATCTGCTGAATTGACAACCGTTGCCGAAGAAACACAGCTTGCTATTGATGCGACTTCAACAGTAGATGCTCAGTTAACAGTAGATGCACAGGCAGAACAAGATGAGTTATCAACCCAAGCGGCTGATAATGTATTGGCTACGATTAATGCACGGGCTACGCAAGAACAACTCGATGTGACTGCAAGTGCAGAAGCCGATGAAGCCAACATCGAAGCATCGGAAGAAGCAAATGTTGAGCCAACCGAAGAAGATGCTGATGGCACAGAGGTTGCAGTTAATGCCGAAGCATCGGAAGAATCTGATGAAACTGATGTCCCAACTGAAGAATCTGATGAAGCGGCTGATGCACCAACAGATGAACCCTTACCGACATCAACCGATAACCCAGATGAAGAGGGCGTAGAAGACCCAACCGCACAACCAACACTCACCCCTGTCACCATTACTGAGGTGGATGCACAAACTGCGGATGCACAAGAAAGCAACGATAGCACAACCGCAATTGTCGCCATTGGTGCAGGTCTATTATTCCTCGTCTTGTTATTCTTATTCATCCGTAGACGCGGTGAATCATAGAAATTTCTTGCAACCTTCTAAAATAAAATCTCGTATAATGGGTAGTGATATAAAGTCACTGCCCGTTTTTTTTGTTTTAGGGAGATTGAAACCACATGCGGAACTTTGTCATACGTGTCATTATCAATGCAATTGCAATCGCGATAACAGCCATGCTCATACCGGGTATCCAAGTTGTCAATAATGACCTCAGTACGTTACTCATTATTGGCTTGGTCTTTGGTATCGTAAACTCACTCATCAAACCGATTTTGATGTTCCTGACCTGCCCAGCCGTTATCGTTACACTTGGACTCTTTGTCTTGGTGATTAACGGGGTCATGCTATTGATTACAGAATCTTTAGTTGGTGATCGCCTGATTATCGAGGGGGGTATCTGGACAGCTATCATTGGAGGCGTTGTTATGGCAATTAGCTCTATGGTGCTAGAAAGTGTCCTCAAGTTAGACGACAGCCATGAAGTAGAGAATGGATAGTCGCCTAATCTAAATTGCAGGGGGCGGTTGATATAAACCCTCCCCTCAATCATGTTTCATCTCAAAACCTAGAGGCGAAACCATCATCTTTTACCCATCAGAACAGCCCCACTCTATCGCACAAGACCTCACTGACTATCTGGGCGGTTTTAACCCTCAATGATGGTAATATAAAACAGATATTACTTAAGTTTGCAGCTATGGTGGTGTGTCATAATATATTGATAGCTTTATCGTATCGTCATCCAATTGTATAATAGACATCCCTAGATAATAGAGGCACAAGGCGAATCATGTCCAAACCTGCTCGTCAATTTCGGACTCAAGCAATTGTACTCAGTCGGCGTGATTTCGGCGAATCTGACCGCTTGCTGACACTATTCACCCCTGACTACGGCAAGATTAGTGCTATCGCAAAAGGCGCACGTAAACCACAATCCAAAGTCAGTGGACATGTCGAATTATTTGCGCGTACTGATGTCATGATACACAAAGGGCGCAACCTTGATATTTTGGCACAAGCTGAACTCATCGACCCCTATCTTGGCTTACGAGAAGACCTCACACGGGGCGCATATGCCAATTATATTGCGGAGTTGCTGGATCGCTTCACTGCTGATGAAGATGTCAGTCAATCGGATTTGTTTGTACTTTTGCATCAAACCCTACAGCGGATCGCCGATGATGATGACGACCCGCGCCTCGCCACACGCTTCTATGAATTAATGCTCTTGGATTTGGTTGGGTTTCGTCCCGAATTGATGGAATGTGTGGTCAAGCGTGAACCTCTATTACCACAAGCTCATTTTTTCAGTAATGAAGAGGGGGGTATCGTCAGTCAATTGGCTGCCCCCCAAATGAGTTCAGGCTTAGTCTCGATTGACTTCAATACACTCAAGCTACTGCGCCACATGCAACGCAATGAAAAGAAGTATGAACGTGTGCGAAGCCTAAAGGTCACACCAGAGCAACATGCCCATGCCGAACGTATTATGTTAGGCTATATCGCTCATCTACTGGAAAGCAAATTGCAAACGATTGATTTTATCCGTCGCTTGCGCCAATTTACACCCAACATTTAAATAATCGATGTCTATTGAGAAGTCTTAAAAGTGTTAAGAAATCATTCGTAGCGGCACGGTGCACCATGCTACTACAAAATAATGATTGTATGTCTAAAACTTTACCAGACTATATAATCAGCCTTGAAACACACTCAGGACTAAGTGGCAGCCTGCTTTTCTAGCCATTTTAAAATTACTTGGTTTGTTTCTTCTGGCTTTTCTTGTTGGATACAATGACCGCAGTCCAGACTGACCACGTCCACATTAGGCACGAACTCAGTCAGATTTGCAGACTTTGGAATCACATCACGGTCACCATAGATCATGAGTGCGGGCTGTTGGATGATGGGATTCACGTCCGCTAATAAGTGCCAGTTGCGGTCAAGATTCCTGTACCAATTGATACTGCCTGTAAACCCTGTAGATTCGAAAGCGGAGACAAAAACAGCAAGTTCGTTGTCGCTCATGATGGGCTCACCAAGTGGTTCTTCTGTTTTGGCAAGATTGATCATCATCATACCTGGCTCAGGCTCTTTGGGGGGGATATTCTTCTGAAACATATTGCGAAGAAACTGGGATGTGTTTTCTTTCAATATAGCATCTGCGACACCGGGTTGTCGATTGAAATGGACAAAATAGTGGTCATCTCCAAAAAATTCTTCCATGAGCTCAATCCAAGGTCTTTCTCCGCGTGCTTGGTAAGGCATGGCTAGGGCTATCACGCCATTTACACGTTCTGGATGCAATAAGGTCAGCCTCCACACGACATTTGCACCCCAATCATGACCGACAAAGGTAGCATCTTCGTATCCATAATGATCGAGAAGTGCGACGAGATCACCCGTCAGGTGTTTAATATCATAGTCTGTTACGTTGGTCGGACAAGATGAGTTGCCATAACCCCGCTGGTTTGGGATGATGACATGGTAGCCCGCTTCGACAAGAGCAGGCACCTGATAACGCCAAGAAAAGGCATGCTCTGGCCAGCCGTGACAGAGCACAATAGGGTTTCCTGCATGATGTTGACCTGCTTCAAAAACTTCGAGTTCCACACCATTGACTGAAATAAGGGTGGGTTTGGGAAAATCGGTTGGTTTAAACATTATGTCTCCTCTGTTTTATTATTGTGGGGAAGCCTATCGCTACCTCATAATCTAATTATCTGGTACATTTAGGACAATTTTCGCCCTAAACAAAAGGAACATTGATGTATTCACCAACGACACGCCTATTGGCAGTTCTGGCACTTCTGCAAACTCATCAGCAAATGTCTGGGTCACAGATCGCACGACGTTTAGAAGTGGATGTTCGCACAGTACGTCGCTATATCACGTCTCTACAGGATATGGGGATACCAGTGGAAGGGGAGCGCGGACCATATGGATCCTATTATCTGGGGCGTGGATCCAAAATGCCCCCGTTGATGTTCACCAATGAGGAAGCTGTAGCATTGGTATTGGGCTTGCGCGTCATCCGCGAATTTCAGTTCCCAGTAAATACAGTGGCTATCGAAGGTGCTGTTGCCAAAACCGAACGGGTTCTGCCAGAACCACTGCTGCAACAGGTGCGCGCATTACAGTCTTCCATCACATTCAACGTGAGCAATTACGGTAGCACTCCGCCACCATTGCGCGACAACGATACGCTTATTGTCCTCAGCACAGCAGCTCAGGAGCGACATAGTGTGGAATTGGTTTATCGCTCATGGCGGGATGAAATGACAGAGCGTCGCTTCGATCCGTATGGTGTTGTCTACAATGAAGGGTACTGGTATACAGCTGGACACTGCCACCTACGACAAGATTTACGGACATTTCGACTAGACCGAATCCAATCCATTTCTAAGCATGATGAAATATTTGATGATCCGGGTTCGGTTGATCTGCTAGGTTATGTGCTGAGTGCTATTGCCAATGTGCCAGGTCCCTATCAGGTCGAAGTTTTGCTCAGGACAACAATGGACACGGCTCAAGCACACATTCCAAGTTATATCGGGACTCTGGAGACATGTGCGGAGGGCATTATCATGCGACGTGCAGCGACCCATCTCGAATGGGTGGCGATGTTACTACTTTCCCTCGATTTCCCTGTCGAGGTCAAACAACCTGATGAGCTAAGGTCAATCCTAAGACGTATAGCAGATAGGGCAAATCGTATCGCTGGTGTTCAATCAGACTGAATTGATTCTGCCTGATACCCATACACTCAATTTGATTTTAAAGTTATTCAGGGACTGGACCTGTTGAAGCACGCACAACCAGTTCAGGTTTGACAATGTGTTGGGATTTTGGAATCGGCTTATTTTCGATTTTTGCTTTGAGCATCCGTACCAGTAAATCCGCTACATCGCTAATGGGTTGCCGAATGGTTGTCAGGGCTGGACGTAGATATTGGCTCATCGGCACATCATCATAGCCAATCACACTAATATCTTGTCCAACAACAATACCCTGTTCTTCGGCGGCATTCATCACACCAATGGCTTCAAGGTCGCTACTACAAATATAAGCGGTTGGGCGTTGGTCAGCAGGTAATGCTTGGAGTTGAGCAAAGGACTTACGTCCGTGAGCTTCTTCATTTTTACCATAGGTAATAAAGCCATCAGGTATCATTAAACCAAACTCAGTCATCGCTTGAATAAATCCTTGCTCACGATAGTGTGAAGCCGTTGCCGCATCGCCCCATGCCACCATCGCAATCCGCCGATGCCCCAAGCTGACAAGGTGTTCTACCGATGAGCGAATCCCCGCAACCCCGTCGACATCAACATAGAGTGCATCCCCATCACCACGTCCAAAACACGCAAAAGGGAACTTGGCTTTGTTAAGCAAATGAACCCGTGCATCATCTGTACCTGTTGCTGATAAGACAAAGGCATCCAAACGACGGGTGCGAATCAGGTCATCATAGACAGGGGTTGGGTCATCGGCTGGATGGGTGAAGGTGAGGATATGATAGCCTTGTTCTTCGGCAGCGTGTGCCAGATGATAGGTGAAGCGATCCATAACGGCGTTCACTTGGTTACGTGGAACATCGTGCCACGCATAGCCAATAAGTCGCGTTTGGCTAAATCGTAAGTTACGGGCTGTGACATTGGGTGTATAGCCGATACGCTTAGCTGTTGCGAGTACCAGTTCTTTTGTATCGTCGCTGATAGAGTCTGTTTTATTATTAAGAACATAAGAAACTGTCGCGATGGATACACCTGCTTCGCGCGCAACATCTTTTATGGTTGGCATGCTGACCTACTTCATCTATTGAATCGTTTAAACCAAATTATTGTTATAGCAAGATAATAAAGATTTACCTTGCTAACAACAAACAATTAAACTCATTATAAAGGATATAAATGGTTCTGCCACATTTACCTTTGTATACTTTGTCCCAAACATCATGTTGAAAATAATTAAAGTCTCTTATGAAAGTCAAACAATAAATCACAAAAAAGGTCTTGCAAAACCCTCTATCATTCGATATACTTCTTCTTACTATGCGGGTATAGTTCAGCGGTAGAACATCTCCTTGCCAAGGAGAAGGTCACGAGTTCGAATCTCGTTACCCGCTCAAATTACCAGTCCAAACGGGCTGGTTTTTTTGTTTTAAGGGTCAAATCATGATTTGCTTTGTATGATAAGGGTATACGGTATGCTTAAATAGAAAGCTAAATCATGCGCCTGATTATTTCTCTAATCCTCCTTCTTCTTATTTTAGTTGCTTGCGATACACCATCTGATGATTTTTCGGTACAGTCTAGCGCCGATGATTTGTCTGGACGGATTACATTCCAATCCAACCGCAATAACCAACTCAATATCTATATCATGGATGCCGATGGCAATGATGTCAAACGCTTGACACAAGGACGCGATGCCCACCCTGACTTTTCGTCTGACCGTCGTATTGTCTATGAATCCGTCAGTGGCGACCAGCAAGACATCTTTGTGATTACCGATTCTGGAGAGACACCACGCAATATCACCCGAACCGATGAGGCATGGGAATATTTCCCTGATTGGTCACCCGATAATGAGTATATTGCTTACGTCTCAGATGCAGACGGCGATGAGGAAATCTGGGTTATGGATGCCGATGGCGGTAATCAAATCGCAATCACCGAAAATGAAGCCTTTGATACACAGCCCGACTGGTCAATTGATGGCACACAAATCATCTTTCAATCTAATCGTGATGGCGACAATGAACTCTATCTGATGAATGCGGATGGGAGTGATGTGAGGCAATTAACAGAAAATGATAGTGAAGAATTCTCCCCTCTATTTTCACCTGATGGGCAGTTAATTTTGTTTGTATCTGACCGCGATGGAAGCAACGAGCTATATAGCATGACACTAGATGGTGAAACGGTTACGCGTTTGACAGACAATGAAGAAGATGATGCCAACCCCTCATGGTCACCTGATGGACAATGGATTGCTTATCAATCAACTGAGGGCAGTAATGTAGACATCTATATCATGAAAGCCGATGGTACAGAGAAACGTCGTTTAACCGATGAACGCGGTAGTGATAGTGACCCATCATGGGGGGCTGGTGAGTAATATGACGAAACCTGAGATTTGTTTAATAAATTTGTAAAGTCTCGAAATAAATTGGAAATGATTCGATGGCTGAGACCGATCGCCAGCCCTACAAATCACGATAGTTTCGTAGGGTCGGAATCTACTCCGACCGCCAAACAAAATTCAATTATTTACCGAAGGTTACTCATCTAGCGATCAGGGCATAGTTGCACAACCAAGCCATCACTCCATTTATACTTGTCATCCATCTTTTTTTTGACAGCCTCGATAATTTTACTATCATCTGGGATTGTGCCTTGCCCATCAAACCTTGACTCTCCTACACGAAATGTGATTTTAGAGTTGGCACGAATATTCTGCACCCAATGCGCTTGGTTCTGCTTTTCCGAGACGAGATAATAACATCCCTCATGATAAACATACCAAATTTCAATTTCATGCGGATTACCTGTTTTGTGACCTTTTGTAATAAGATATAAATATTGTTGTTCACCCATTGGGTTTGCCCTGAAAGAATGATAGCATGTAATATTGCTATATTTTGACATGAGTCGATTAAATGTACCAATGGTTATTGGGATAGTGTAATTAAACAGGAGCGCACTGTATGGAAGGTCAATCAGCCTATCAGATATTGTTTCAACAGATGGATAGCCCCCTTATCATTCTGGATGCAAACGATAAAATTTCTGATTTGAATCTATCAGCGCAAAAGCTATTTAATGTTAATATCGAAAAAGCTAAAGGGCTTCGCTTTGTCCATATGATGAAAACAACCTTTGATTATGATGTGTTGCTTGATGCTATCTCCGATAAGCCCATACCCCTTCAGGCAAACGATAAAACTCACTATTACCGCCTTGACCTAAAACCACTCCCCGACAATGCGGGGCATATTATTATCTTTGACGAAGTGACCGAGTTAACTGAGCTTCAAAACGATTACTCAGAGTTTGCACATACCTTAGGGCATGATTTGAAGTCTCCGCTAGGGGTTGCGATAGGATATTCCAATATCTTGCAATCCGATTTTGAAGCAGGAACAGAGACACGCTTTTTTATTGATGAGATATTTGATACCTCAATGCGGATTATGAATATCTGTAATGAATTGGTGTTATTAGCGGATATTCGCTTTGCAGAAGATACCGAAATGATGCCCATTAATCTACAGGTCGTCTTGAATACTGTGTTACGTCGTTTCTCTACAGAAATTGCCACTCGCACCATTACCATCAATGTACCTGATAACCTCCCCCTTATTTTGGGAAATATACCATGGGTAGAAGAAGCGCTTGTTGATTTTCTGGCATTTGCATTCGTTAATAATCCATCATCGACTACTGTAACAATTGACATCAGTGCTTGCAAAGACGACTTTATACGATTTGTAATCAGGCATGATGGAACCGATAGGCTAGCAACTCATGTCGAGACAGTTTTCCCTGATACCGTAGATTTACGTAATATACGAGCGGAAGGACAAGGTTTGGGATTATCCATAGCGAAGTTGTTAGTAGAGGAAATGGGAGGGCAAGTTGGCATTACAGATGAACAGAGCATATACTGCGTTTTGCCAGCGAGTATAGACTAAGCCATCATTCGCTTATTTAGCATTCTATTTGGTTAGACACCTTATATTGTTGTAGATGCCTCTAAATGATTAAGCTGAGTAGGCTTCAATCAATCGTGATAAGTCCTCAATTTGTAATTTCAACATCTGAAAACGTCTTTCGCTTTCAGGCGGTATTGACCGCTCTAACATTGAAAGTGATATATTGATGGATGATACACGTCCCCGTAAATCATGAGCAACATTACCATTGAGAATAATATTTAAGTTCTTTTCGATACGTTGCACGATATAGGGTGTAATTTCTCTATCTGTTGTGACATCAATACTGAAATCTGATATGACAATTTGTATAACGGTTGGTTCTGTCATGACATCGTCCTTCCATTCCCATGTAATCATATTGTGGTTTTCCATAGATACCTCACTTATCAACGATTCTTTTTAGCAAGAATCTATCTCCACATATATATTTTCTATCCCTTATTTATAGAATAACCATTTACAAACTTTGGTACATTGGGCATATGGATAGTTTATGGATAATATGTCTGACCTAGCCAAGTGGCTAGTCACAAACAAAAAGATGCCAAGTCGCGGCATCTCAAATTAAATTGTTTTCGGTTATTCGGTAGATAATACAGGGGTTACGCCAGTTTTTCACCTCATATTAATCTGTGGATGATGTATCATCGTCATCAGATGTGTCGTCATCAGTATCATCACAATCATCATCTGTGGTACCGGTTGCGCCTGA